>JACMLC010000636.1 GCA_014379795.1 Pyrinomonadaceae bacterium | reverse complement strand
TCCGTCGTGTAATAATCCAGATAACGTATGCGCGGGTTATTCAGTTTTTCCAATAGCTCGCGCTCAAGCTGGTCGAGGACGATGTTGCGCCCGTCAATTCCCATCGTCCATTCGTCAACCAACTCGCGGGGCGAGCGGGTCGTGAACCTGTTCTTCAGTCCGCGCTCAAGCGTCGTCCAGCGTGCGCCGCGCTGGTAAAGCTGAAAGCTCATGTAACGCTCGTCATACGGGTAAGCGTCCATGAGGAGCGGCGTTCCCATCTCGTCCATGATTTCCGTGCCCGGCATGTCCACGCGCACCTGTCCCGCATAAGCAATCCAGTAAGGAATAAAGTTCAGATAATCATAAGTGTGCATCGTCAGCCGGTCGAACTCGACGTTGCCTTTGATCTGCGCGTGCTGGCCTGTGTCCAGAATCGCCCACGACGGCCCCGACAGGCTGATGCCGCGCGTGTAAAAATTTTCGAGCCGCGAGCCGCGCTGATAAAAGACATGCTCCATCCATGGAAGCTGGCTCTTGCCCGTGCGCGGGTTTCGCTCACGCACGAAACGCTCAACCGTGTCATGCGGCAAGCCGTCAACTTTCAAAACCACGAGGCGGCGCGTCTGCGCCCCGGCCAGAGCAGGAAGCAGAGCGAGTAAAGCAAAAGTTATGACGGGGAAAATAGCTAAACGGGAAAAGCGGTAAAAGGATTCTGCGCGCGTCTGCCCGCGCAGCGTCTCTTCCTCTTTCCCTATTCCCCTATTCCTCTTTTTACCCTGTTTTATCTTCATAGGCCGACCACGCTCGAAATAATCTTGGCGTCTTTGGGAGCGATGCGCTGCTCCGCGCGCACGGCGTTGCGCAGGTGTTCCGCAATCAATAAACGCCAGATGCTTGTCACCTGCTCATCGCTGTAAAGAGCCAGCAGCTCTTTCTTGGCTGCTTCATTGTTGATGCGATAGAGACCGCTCAGCGAGAGCTTGCGCGTCTCTTCATCTTCGGTCTGAGCGAAGATGCGCGCGACGGCTTTGGCTGTTTTTCCGCTTGCGACCGCGCCATGCTCTGCGATAAAGCGCAAGGACGCGCGCACCTCGTCCATGTCCTGCACCACTTCGATGACGGGGCTTGACCGTGCCACTTCGCGCAGGTATCGCTCGTGATAGTCGAGTCGTCGCGCCAATTCCATCTGCGCCTGCAACTCCGGCGTAGCCTTTTCCCTGTGCGTGTAAAGGCCGAACGTCAGTAGATTGCCGAGCCGAAATAAAATCTGGCCGGTCTTGCCATGCTTGAACGGAACCATCTCTGCGCGGCGGTCGCGGTCAAGCTGCGCTGGCAAACCGTCCGCACGCCGCGCATATTCCACCAGCGCGGCATACTGCTGTCGCGCCAGCCTTGCCTCAGCTTCCATGTCATTCTCCAAAGGGTTGAGCGAGACGCGCTCCACTCGCTCGCTAATCTCATCGCGCAAGTCAGGGTCGAGCGACGCGCTCAGCGAGAGCAAGAGCTTGAGCTGCGAGTAAGCGCGCAGGCGCGAAGGCTGGTGTATGTCCATGCCGCGCCTGCCGGTGACGAAATCGTAAACCTGTCGCCCTAAGAAATATGGAATGTCGCCGAACTTTGAAAGCGATAACACGTTGCGCGCGACATCTTCCAGCGCGCGGCGAGTCGTCTCGCGCCCCTTCGCATTGTACTTGCTGCGAAAGTCCACGAGCAGAATCGGAATTTTGGGATGGTCAAGACCATAGAGAGCGAGCGGAATCATCTGCACCGCACGCGCTCCCGGCGTATCCTTTGCGACGGGGCGATTCTCAGCGTCGAAATAGCGCGTCTCGACATAGCCGTCCCAAAATCGCAGACGGTCATCACGCCACGGGTTGGCGATATTCAAAAAACGTGAATTGAATTTCCGGTCTCGAAATTTTGCAAGGTCGGGGCGTGCCACCCAGAGCATCGCGTGTGACGCGCTGCCGTCGGGCAGTTGAAGCGGCTCGAAATAAAGCATCTGCGCTTCGGCGTGCTGGCGCAATAGTTCCCAGTTATGCCCGCGCACGTCCTCTGCCAGCGTCGTCTGCTTTTCATAAACGTGTGGCAACTGGATTTCGTCAACGAGGCTGCCCAGCGTCTTGTCCGTCAGCATCAGGCGAGCCTGTATGTCGTGCATTTCGGAAGTGGTGAAAATTTGTGTGCCGCCCGCTGCCTTTTCATAAAGCGAGAGAATCGCCAGCGCACGCACCACATGAGCCTTGCGATAATCGCCCGTGTTGCGGCGATAGGTGCGCGTCGTCGCCTTGACCGGCAATCCGTAGGTGTCGAGGACAAAACTTTGCAAGGCCATCCAGAAAATCTTTTTCCAAGCTCCGCCGCCGGGGGACTTCAAATCCATGATGGGCGGGGGCGCGCTCTTTGAAGCGTTCTCTTTACTGCCGACGCGCGTGTAGAGAAAGGGAACCGCGCTCGCCATGTGCTGCCAGAAAGTAGGCCGCGTGTAGGTCAGCATCCACAAGTAGCGCAGCCGGTCATTCTGCGGGTCGTCATCGCCGAGCGTGTCGCGCAGCAGGCAGACCAGCGGGGCTTCTTTAGCTTGCCTGTCATCAAGCGGCAACCCGTCAAGGCTGCCAAAGATGGTCAAAAGCTCCGCGCCTCCGGCGACCTGCATGCGCTCAAGACGAAAGGCAGGCTTCGCCGCCACAGGCTCATTCGCCGTCGTCGTCTTTGAAACGGCTGGCTGCGCCCGTAGAAGAAGATGATTTTGCGAGGCGAACGAAAGCGTTAAGAGGAGAGAGAAAAAGATTTGAAGCGTTCGTCGCGTGAAAGATACTTGGGGAACGATTTTCATGCTGTCATCCGATAAAAGTTTTTCCCCTCCAAGTGAAACAAAAATACTGCGCCCCGTGCCCATGAAAACGCAGCTAAATTAACTTCTCAGGTCGTCCCGGCTCTCAAGAACTCTTGATTGGCAAGTCTTATGCCGGTCAATTGGATTAAACCCCTAACGCGAATGGGATTGTAGCAGAGCTAGGCTTCTTTATAAATGTCGAATGCGCGTCTCACTGCGCGGCCTCGACAAAAGCCTGTGCCGAAGATTTATCCAAAATGTAGATGGCGACGGACTGAACTCCGCCGAGCGAAAGATTGACATCGGGCGATTTGGCTTGCTGCACACGATTGAGCAGAGCGTCGTTGCTAAAGTAACGGCGTCCGCGCGCGATGATAATGACATCGCCCTCTGTAAATTCTCGCATCGCCGCGTGGTCTGTCAGCGAGAGCGAGATGATGTCGCTGCGCCCCGCGAGCCGCGCGTAATGCTCTACCAGTCCGGGCGTCTCAGACGCCACGCGCGCTCCTTGTCGCGCACGCGCAGCTATCTCCTGCGCTGCCTGACGAATGCTTGCATCATAAAACTCGTCATGCGGAAAATAGCTCCCCGCGCGCTCACGCCCTCCGCCGAGCGCGTTCGTGTAGAGCCTGTAATACGGCATCGCTCCAGCCGAAGCGACCAGCGGGAAAGCCAATGCCAGCACAATCACGAGCGCGCGGGCATACTCGCTGAGCGACCTATTCTCAAACGTGCGCGAGACAAAGCGCGCGACGGCTTGCGCCGTGAAATGCAGACCGATGGCCGCCGTAATCAGCACGACCGGCAGCGCCATCGTAAAATACCGCGTGAACTTTCCGCCCATCACTGTGAAAGGCACGAACCAGTAAAAGAGCCAGAAGAGAATCAAAAATCTTCCGTCGCCCAGACGCTTGCGAAACAGGAGCGGCAAGCCGACCAGAAACGCCGCGACGATTGGCAGAGACAGCTTGACTCCCATAAAGACATAATAGAAGTACCACGGCGAACCCTTCAGCCACAGCGTCATCTGGTTGCGATAGAGCTGCCCCATAAACTCGTAGCTGTCATGCCCGATTCGCTTTTCACCGGCAAAGACACGCATCTCGTGCCACGTTCCGGGCAGCAAAATCGTCGGGTTGCAAAGGACGAACACCGCTCCCACGATGGCAAAGAAGATGAGCCACTTGCGCTTGCCCATCCGCCAGCGCGTCGCAGGGATGCCCTGAAAAATGTAGTAATAGCTACCGCTGATAGCCATAAAGTGCGGCAGGTATTTTGACGCCATCATCGCGCCAAACGCTGCGGCAGTAGCCCAGTAATAAGGCTCAGGCTTTCCGCCCTCGCCGCTCTCCGCGACGCGCTGGCCGCGCACCCAGAAAACATTCGCCAGCAAAAAGAAGAAGAGAAAAAAAGTGTCCTCTTTCGCGATGCGATTAAAGCTGATGCCGGTCGGGTCTACAGCCCACAGGACGGCTGCAATCAAGCCTATTTCCGTCCCGAACAGTTCCGAGACGACTAGAAAAATCAAAAGAGAAGTCAGCGCGCCGAGAATCGCGCCGGGAAGACGCAAGGCTGTTTCCGCAGAGATGTGAAGCGATGGACGCGAAGCAGCGATGCCGGACGCATTCCATGATTCTGCCGCGACGATACTGACAGTCAGCATCGCCTTCATCAACATCGGATGCTCGCCGTTGGCCGCCGTCAAACCATTCGCTCTGTAATCTTCGACCGCGCGCAGCTTGTTCAGCTCGTCTTCGCTCAGACCTTCCGCGCCGAGCTGGACAGCGCGAAAGCCAAAGCCGACCAATATAATCAACGCCAGCGCGGCAATCGTAATCGTGCGGCTCGTGGAGCGCACGCCGCGCTCCAAAAACAGCTCAGGCGTCAGGCGCGCCGTCGTAATCGTTTCTGCCGATGCAGACAAAATATAATAAATGCTCCCGGAAAAAAGATAAGAGTCAAGCTATACAGAACTTATTGCCAAAACGGGCGGCAACAAAAGAGGCAAGGTTATCCTGATTCAAAGCATCGTGTCAAAAGCTATTAACAGGTAGATGCCGCAGCCACGCTGATTCATAATCGAAGGGCTGTATCTCAAAAAAAACGAATTGAGATACAGCCCTTTGGAAAAGCTTCCGCCCTATCACGCGTCAGGGAATGAAGGAGGCCGGAACCGGCTTGTCTCCTGCGAGTCCCCACTGCTCACTCAACAACGTCGCGTCCGTGCTGCGCCGGATATACCATGAGGCGTTACCCGGGCGAAACACAGCCAAGTCGGCTTTCCCGTCCCGGTCATAATCCGCAGGCGCAGGCACATCTCCTGCCGCTCCCCACACGAATGCTCCGTAGTTAATCGCCGGGTTGGTCGAGGTAAACCAGGTCGAAGCGCTTGGTCGAAAGACAGCGATATCAGTCTTTACATCTCCATCATAATCCGCTGGCACAGCCTTGTCTTCGCCCAGCCCGAATTGCGTGATGATGACTGCTCCATTCGAGCTTTGCCGGACGTGCCAGAAACTTGTGGCCGTCGCCGTCGCACCGGGACGATAGAAAGCATAATCGGTCTTGCCATCGCCATCAAAATCTCCGAGCAAGGGCTTGTCCGTGCTGGTGCCGAATTGCTGGAACTGAAATCCTCCGTCCGAGCTTCTTAAGACGTACCAGACACCATTGCTCGGGCGATAGACGGCATGGTCGGCTTTGCCGTCGCCATCAAAGTCGCCGGGAATCGGGATGTCTCCATTGGCTCCCCATTGCACGGCGGCGTAATTAATCGCGGGATTCGTAGAGGTGTACCAAGTGCCATTCGATGGCCGCCAGACAGCGACTTCAATCTTATTGTCGCCGTTGTAATCTGCCGGCACGGGCTTGTCTCCGCCGCTACCGAATTGGATGGACTGATAGTTGGTGTTGTTGCTGTCGCGAATGTGCCAGAAGCTGCCTAAGGTGGGCGAGTCTCCTTCACGATAAACGGCGATGTCGGCTCTGATGTCTCCTGTAAAATCAAATAGGTTCTTCAACGCCGGGGTCGAGCCGTTCGGGTCGAGTAGCGCCGTCACGGAATTCGAGCTGGCGTTGACGACAGCCAGATCAAGATTCCCGTTGGCGTTGAAATCCGCGACTGTCAGATTTCTAGGCGAGATGCCAACACCCAATGTGTAAATGTTTGTGAAGCCGCCGATCCCGTCGCCAAAGACGATGTAGGCAACATTGTTGTTGGTGGAGACCACAGCCACGTCCAGTTTTCCATCATTATTGAAGTCCGCGACCTTGGTTCCGGCCAAGCTAGACCCCGGAAGCGTAAGGGTTCCGCCCGCCACGAAATCACCAGCGCCTGTGCCGAGCAGCGTCGTGACCGTGTTGAGAGCAGTGGTGAAAGTCAATCCGATCAGATCAGTCTTTCCATCATTATTGACATCTCCGGTGACAAAGTCCTGAATGAGATAGCCGGGTTGGGTTAGGGTGTTGCGTGTGGGAAAGTTTCCTGTGCCGTCGCCGAAAAGAACCTGAAGCGCGGGGCCGCAGTCTCCCGGGATGCAGCTTCCCCCAAGGCTTGTGGCGGCGATGTCCTGTTTGCCGTCCTGATTAAAATCTGCGGTGGCGACCTGAAAGCCGCGCGGGCGCAGGCTATTGCTCGAACTAAAAGTGAATCCCCCGCTTCCGTCTCCCAGCAGTACCCGCGCGCTGCCCGCCGGCAAGCTGACGCCGGGGCCAGAGGTGGTGATTGATAAGTCCACTTTGTTGTCGTTATTGAAATCCGCGTAAGCCACATCCACAAAGTTCGTGCTGGATATTCCGGTCTGGGTAATGACCGGAGGCGCGAATTCGCCTAGCACATTGCTGAGTCGCACATGTATCACCCAAGGGTCGAACGCGAAGGGGAGAATCGCATAAAACAGATCAGGCCGGCCATCATTATTGAAGTCCCTGAGATCGTAATGAGTGCTTGAACCTATATCAGTTCGGGTCGGCGCAAGAAAGCCCCCCGCGCCGTTGTTAAAGATAGTGATATAGGAACCCGTCTTGGCCGTTACAATATCTGGAAATCCATCGCCGTTGAGATTTCCGGCGGCGATGTATATGTAATCAGGCCCAATGGGAATGGTGATAGTCGTCGTCGCCGGTGAATCGGAGTTTGCACTAGGTGCAGCCTTCGCGGGCATCGCGCGCCAATCCGCCGCCAGAGCAACTGCCATTGTCAGGCAGAAAAGTAGAGCGATATATTTAAACCTTTTCCGAAAGGCCATAACCATTTTTCTCCTTGAAGTGAATACCCCAAAAGTCCTAAACGTATTCCATGCGTGACTGCCAATAAATGCACGGCAACTCATCAGGGAATGAATGAGGACGGAACCGGCTTGTCGCCCGGTAATCCCCACTGCCGACCGACTACCCCGCCGTTGCTGCTTTGCAAGATGTACCAGGCGCTGCTGCCCGGGCGGAAGACGGCCAGGTCGGCTTTCCCGTCGCGGTCATAATCCGCAGGCGCGGGCACATCGCCTTCGGCTCCCCACACGGTCGCACCATAGTTGATAGATGGATTGAGCGAGGTGTACCACGTAAACGCGCTGGCTCTGTAAACAGCGAAGTTGGTTTTCCCGTCGCCATCATAATCGGCTGGCACGGGCTTGTCTTCGCCACGGCCAAACTGCGCGGACAGGATTACGCCGTTCGAGCTTTGGATGACACTCCAGAGACTATTTGCCAGAGCCGTCGCACCGGGACTGTAGTAGGCAAAGTCGGTCGTGTTGTCTCCGTCAAAGTCTCCGAGCAAGGGCTTGACCGCGCTCGTTCCAAACCGCTGCTGTTGGAAAACTCCGTCTGAGCTTCTGCGCACATACCAGGTGAAATTGCCGGGACGATAGACGGCATGGTCGGCTTTGCCATCGCCGTCAAAATCTCCGGGGATGGGGATGTCTCCATTCAGCCCCCATTGAAACGCTCCGTAATTAATCGCTGCATTGGTAGAGGTGAACCACGTGCCGGTCGAAGGTCGCCAGACGGCGATGTCGGCTTTGCCATCATTATCGTAATCGGCGGGCACGGGCTTATCGCCGTTCGCGCCGTGCTGCACGCCGAGGTAAGTGTTGTTCGAGCTTTGGAGAATGTGCCAGTAGCTCGGAGCGTTTGGAGTGTTGCCGTCACGATAGACGGCGATGTCTGCTTTAAAGTCCCCGTCGAAATCAAATTGCGTGCGTGGCGGCGCGCTAAAGCCGATGTCCATAAAAACAGAGACGTTGTTTGATGGACTCGTATTGGCGACGGCCACATCGGGTATGTTGTTTCGATTAAAGTCTCCGATTGCCAGATCAACCGGAAACTCATTCACTGGAAACGGCTGAACTCTGGAAAAGCCGCCAGCGCCGTTGCCGTAAGCGATGTACAACAAGTCCTTGACCAGCGCGACATCCAATTTACCATCCCTGTTAAAATCGGCCACCGCCGTTCCGAACAGACCACTTGTGATGTTGGCGCTGCTTCCTCCGCCGACAAAATTGCCCGCGCCCGTTCCGAGAAACGTCACCACCGCGCTTGCCTGCACTCCAATCAAATCTTGCTTGCCATCGTTATTGGCGTCTCCGACCACAAACTCCGAAAGCTGGCTGCTGACTCCCGACGAAATATGAGGCGTGGGGAACTGGCCTGTGCCGTCTCCCAACAAAATTTGCACAGCCGCCTGACAGACAACCTCTGCGCAGCCCGCGCCGAGACTTCTGACGGCGATGTCCGCTTTGTTGTCCTGATTAAAATCTCCTGCTGCAACATCCGCCCCGCGCGAGTGAATAGCCGGAGAAGCCGATGGCACGAATCCCCCTGCGCCATTACTTAAGATGACAAAGACATTACCGCCCGGAACGGTCTGGCCGGGGCCGGAAGTGCTGATCACGATGTCCAGAAAGTTGTCGTTATTAAAGTCTGCGAAGGCAATGTCCTTGAGAGTGTGTGTGGCCGACCCGAAGTTGGAAACAACAGGAGCCGCGAATCCCCCAAGCCCGTCCCCAAGCCGGACGTTCACTATATGCGGGCTGAAGGGAGGGAGTCCCGACTCAATAACAACGATGTCAGGCTTGCCGTTATTATTAACGTCTTTGAGTTCGACAAATTGCCCGCCCACTCCTGAAACCGAGTAGGGCGGCATGAATCCGCCAGCCACGTTGCTAAAAATAATAGTGAAAGGAGAATTCACGTTATACGTAAAGATGTCAGGAGCAGTATCGCTGTTGACATCTCCGGTTGAAATTGAAATGGGCGCGCCCGCCAGCGGAATATTGATGGGCGGCACTACAATGTCATCAGTCTCGGCGCGCACGGTTGTCGCGCGCCAGCCCGCAAGCAACGTGAATGCGAACGCCAGACAAATGATTGAAATAGCAGGTCTGTTAAATTTTTGCAGCGAGGGTTTCATGATATTTCTCTGTGTCAAAGAGGCAGATGCGAATTGAAAAAGGAAACGAGCCTGATAAGGGGAAAATTGCAAGTCGGATTAAATCTTCAGCGTCATTAGCGACTGATAACGCTGACATGAATGTGTGTAAAATAATTCTTATGGATGTTGAATGTCAACGTTCATTGACGGTTGGCGTCAAAGCGTTCGTATCGAGCCCTAAAAGCTACTCCTCATATATTGATAATCGGGGAGGGCTGTAACTCAATAGCTCAATACAAGCGTGTGAGACACAGCCTCTCCCGGTTAGTTTATCCTGAACGTCTCAGGGAATGAACGAGGACGGAACCGGCTTGTCGCCCGGTGATCCCCACTGCCTGCCGACTACCCCGCCGTTGCTGCTTTGCAAGATGTACCAAATGCCGCTGCCCGGGCGAAAGATAGCCAGATCGGCTTTCCCATCGCGGTCATAATCCGCAGGCGCAGGCACATCTCCTTCAGCTCCCCACACGGTCGCACCATAGTTGATAGATGGATTAAGCGAAGTGAACCACGTAAACGTGCTGGCTCGATACACAGCGAAGTTGGTTTTCCCGTCGCCGTCATAATCCGCTGGCACTGGCTTGTCTTCGCCCCTGCCAAACTGCGCGGACAGGAATGCTCCGTTCGAGCTTTGAATGACATTCCAGAAACTGTTTGCCAGAGCCGTCGCACCGGGACGATAAAAGGCAAAATCGGTTTTGCTATCACCGTCGAAGTCTCCAAGCAAGGGCTTGTCCGTGCTGGTTCCAAACTGCTGGAACTGGAATGCTCCGTCCGAACTTCTCAAGACGTACCAGATGCCATTGCTCGGGCGATAGACGGCGTAATCAGCTTTGCCATCGGCATCAAAATCACCGGGGATGGGGATGTCTCCATTGGTTCCCCATTGAAACGCGCCGTAATTAATCGCGGCATTCGTAGAGGTGAACCATGTGCCGGTCGAGGGTCGCCAGACGGCGACTTCAGCTTTGCGGTCATTATTGTAATCGGCTGGGATGGGCTTGTCACCATTCGCGCCGTGCTGCACGCCAAGGTAAGTGTTGTTGTTGCTTCGGAGAATATGCCAGTAGCTCGGAGCGTTGGGCGTATTGCCGTCACGATAAACCGCGATGTCTGCTCGGAAGTCTCCGTCAAAATCGTATTGCGTGCGCGCCAGCGGCGCAGTCGTATTGGTATCCAGAATGACAGTCACATTGCTTGAACCGTTATTCGTGATTGCCAGATCGAGGTTGGCATCATTGTTAAAGTCTTTAACCACCTGAAAGTTGGGCGTCGAGCCTGTGTTGAAAGCTCTGAAGGACGGAAAACTCCCTGTGCCGTTGCCGTAAATAATCTTGACTGCATGTGCGGCGCGATCAACGAGCGCAATGTCCAGCTTGCCGTCCGCATTAAAGTCTGCGGCCTGCGGGTTTTCACGTCCTCCGCTCACAGTTGTGCTTGGGCCGGCAACAAAATCGCCCGCGCCTGTTCCAAATAGCGCCTGAACGCCGGTAGTGCTTGGCGTCAACGCGAGGTCGAGTTTGCCATCAATATTGAAATCACCCGCGACGACATCCTGACCCCAAAATGCGGGCAGCTCGTTTCTGGTCGGAAAATTTCCCAGCCCGTCGCCAAAGAGAATGGTGAGGATTGGCCCATTGGGAGGCGCACAGGAAAAGTCGCCTTGGGAAGCAGTTGCCAGATCAAGCTTGCCGTCGTTGTTAAAATCACCTGAGACGCCAGCATTCGCTCTCCATCTGATTGTGACCGCCGGCATTTCCGTAAAAGCGCCGTTTCCATTACTAAGATAGACCACCGCGCCGCTCGCCTGACTACAAAACCCGTTCTGGGAATGGGTAAATGGGACGGCGATGTCCTGCTTAGTGTCGCCGTTATAATCACCGATGACCATCGGGCCTATGATCGTGTTTCTTTCTAGCGGCGGAGCGAAATTTCCAGCCCCGTCACCTAACCGTACCTGAAGTGTTGCTGGTATCGGAATTATTGTTTGGAAGCCATACCGTTGCGTCACGAGGTCCGGCTTTCCGTCCATATTGAAGTCCGCGACTTTGACATCGTGAAGCGAGCGAAGGTTGCCACTCCCGTAGCTGACATGAAAGGTAAAGAGACCCGCTCCGTTATTGAGAAAGATAGAGACATCCGTGCCGTCCGTTTCTCCTCCTCCGGTGAGGATTGCGAGGTCGGGCTTGTTATCCAGATTGAAATCCCCGCTGGCAATGGCGGTCGGTCTCGGATATGTGGGAAAGGCCAGCTCCGGCGCGGCAGCGGCATCTGCCTTGTTCATCAGGCGAAGACTCAAGACACACATTGTCGCCAACAGGATGATAAATACTGTTCGCGGTTTCAGAAGCTTGAAATGATGGAGCATGTTTTTAGACTCTCTATAATTAAGGAAAAGGAGTTTGACGGGAGCAAAGCCTGATTCATCTTAGGTGAATAAGCTTCAGGGAGATCACGAGACAGAGGGAAACTATCTCTGCCCGGTCATGATGTCAATAACGAAACTTTGCGAAACGGAACATGCAAGGGAAAATTTCAGGCAGCGAATTCGCGCCGCACCTCACACTTCTAACGCGATGGATTGGCCGGGTTCGCAGTTGCGCTGCGCGGGTTAGCCTGATTGGCGTTGGCGTTTTCGTTCTGTCCCTCGCTCTCAGGCTCAGGTGATTTCCATCCTGCGCGCTCAAGCAGCGTAATAGCGTAGCGGACTGGAACCGCAAAGTTCGACGCTGTGTTCTCGGTAAAGATCGCGAAGTTGACGCCGATGACGCGGCCTGATTGACCAAAGAGCGGCGCGCCAGACCCGCCTTCAGCCGTTTGCGCGCTATGCACTACGCGGCGCGCGTCCAAATCAGTGATATAGCCTCGCGTCGTCATCGGCTGGATGCGCTTGGATTCAGCCAGATAATTGATCAGCGTTTCCAGAGATGAGCCGTAACGCGCGTTGATACTACGCCTTTCGGAATCTTCGACCATCGCGAGTATGCGGTCGGGGCCGTTCGGATAGCCCATCATCGCTACCTCTTTACCAATCGCCTCGGCCTCTGAAACCTTATCGAGCGGCAGCACCGGAATCGTTTCCTTCAGCTCTTCGATTTTGATGGTGCAGACGGCCAAGTCGTCACGCGCGGAGGCTTGTTTGAATTTGAGTGTGAACGGATGCGTTTGTCCGGGAAAGTATGCGACGAGCTTTTTAAGACGCGGCTTGCCGCTGATGCCTGAGACGCTCAGGCTCTGCGCCCGCTCGTCCGCCTCCCACGGCTGCGCGACGTGCTTGTTAGTGATGACGTAGCCGCCGCCGACATGAAAGCCAGTGCCGACGAATTCGAACTCGGCGATTGCGCCGTTGCCTTCCGGCGTCAGCTCTGCCGGTTCATCGCCGTTTTGAATCACGACTCCGTCATCGCTCATCTGCGAGGCCGGATAACGAAGTTGTCTGCCGGTCGAAGATTCTACGAACACGAACGAGCCGGAGATCAGGCAGACACCGCCGCTATACTCTGTGACAAGCTTTGGCACGAACGAGAGGCTGTTGATAATCGTGTCGTTCTTTTTGTTGGCTTCGTTGACGCCCGCCTGTGTTTTGGTGTAACCCTCTTCGACATTTTTGATCCGCGCGCTGTACTCTTCGTTGATACGGCGCGTGCGCTGAATTTCTTTGTAGACTCCAAAGCCCAGATACAGAATGCCCCCCACGAGCGCGAGCGTGATGGCGAGCAGAAACAGCTTGGTGCTCGGGTTGATCTCTCTGACCAACTCGCGCGTAAACTCGCGCAGGAAAACTTTGGCATCATCGCGCCGCGCCGTCGCCGCAGATTCAATCGCAGCGTTTTCGATAAACGGCGCGATCTGCGCTTCGCGGCGCGGCCCGATGACCATCGGCAGCGAGCGCACGGGAAAGAATTGCAGCGCGAGGTCTGTCGCTTCGATTCGCAC
>JACMLC010000635.1 GCA_014379795.1 Pyrinomonadaceae bacterium | reverse complement strand
TTCACGTCTGGCTACCTTCTAGTTGCGCCTTGCGGCGCACAAAGCGGAAGTTTCTAACAGCTTCTTAGAATCCGGCTTGCTTTTCTATTGTCCGGTTTCGCAGGCGATGGTAGATTAAGCAGCCAATTCATAAACGCGCCATTCTTTAATATTACGTGAACACGCAAAGCTTTACCTACAATCTGGTTGCCGCGTTGCTGCGCGCCGCGTTGGTGTTGGCGATGGTCGCGGCGGGGTGGAGCATTTATCGCCAACTGCCGGACGATGAGCCGCAGGCAAACGGGCGCGAGGCAAACGCGCAGGCTGAAACCACTCTGCAAATCAGCTTGCGCGGCGTGGCGGGCACGAGCCTTGACGTGCCTCTGGAGTTATATCCGGTAGACATCTCGGCGGCGCAGAACGAGTTTTTCTCAGAAAGGCGTCCGGGCAAACGGCTCGATGATTTTCTGGCGGAGCGCATGGAGGGACGCGCTCCCATCGAAGGCCGCTTTGACAGCAAAGGCGTTGTGACTCTGACGGTCAAGCCGGGCGCGTGGTGGATTCACACAACGCTCCCCGGCGAATTGAATATCGAGTGGCGCACCCGCGTCAACGTCTCAGGCCGCAGGCAGACGGTCGAGCTGACGCCCGCCAATGCTTACACACGAACGAAAAGTTTTTGAGAGCAGTGACAAGTGACAGGTGACAAGTGACAAGCAAGAAAATGCTTTTCTCTTGTCACTTGTCACTTGTCACTCATCACTGTTTTTTTATGAAGGCGCTGCGTTACGAAAACAGCAAGCTTGCGTTGGCGGAGATTCCGCAGCCGCGCGCGGCGGGAGAAGCTTTGGTGCGCGTCACGTTGTCGGGCATCTGTAATACGGATGTGGAGATCGTGCGCGGCTATGCTGGTTTTCAAGGAACGATTGGACATGAGTTCGTCGGAGTAGTCGAAGACGCTCCAAGCTCTGAAAGCTTGTTAGGACAGCGCGTCGTCGGCGAGATCAATGCCGGGTGCGGGCGTTGCGCTTTGTGCCTTGCGGGAGATTCGCGCCATTGCCCTGAGCGGACTGTGCTTGGCATCGTCGGGCGCGATGGAGCGCATGCGGAATTTCTGACTTTGCCCGCCATTAATCTTTTACCTGTACCTGAAGAGGTTTCGGATCGCGCGGCGGTCTTTGCAGAGCCGCTCGCAGCCGCGTGGGGCATCACGGAGCGCGTGCGCGTGACAAAGGAAATAAGCGTCGTTGTCATCGGTGACGGCAAACTCGGTCTGTTATGCGCGCAGGCTCTTGCCTTGACCGGCGCGCCGGCGCTGCTCGTCGGCAAGCATCCTGAGAAGCTGCGCATCGCGGCGGCGCGCGGGATTGAAACGGAAACGGTTGACAGCCTGAAAGCGCGAGAGCGCACATTCGATGTCGCGGTCGAAGCTTCGGGCGCGGAGTCAGGCTTTGCGCTGGCGCTCGATCTCTTGAAGCCGCGCGGCGTGCTCGTACTGAAATCAACTTTTCATGGCGCAACCAACATCAACGCCGCGCGCATCGTTGTAGATGAGATAAGCGTGGTCGGCTCGCGTTGCGGGCGCTTTGCTCCCGCGCTCGAACTGCTCAAAGAAAATGCTGTTGATGTCGAAAGCTTAATCAGCGAAGAATATTCTCTGGCCGACGGCGTCCATGCCATGAGTCGCGCGACGATGAGCGGCGTGCTCAAAGTTTTGCTGAGAAGATGAAAAAAGCGGGACACAGAACTCAGGACTCAGGCACTCAGAAGAAAGAAAAGCTTTTGTTTTTATCCTGAGTCCTGAGTCCTGAGTTCTGTGTTCTGACTTCTCCTCTTTGCGGCGTGCGAGCGGTTTGGTTATACTAACCGCACCTTCCCAAACTCATGCGCCCGCTTTTGAACCCGACGCGTGAGGTAGTGTCATTAGGCTTACAGATTTAGTCATTGCTTTTCTCTCTTAATAGGTGGTGCATGATGTTAGAACTTCCTAAAGGTCAAACAACGAATGAAGAGCGCGCGATTCTGAAAAAGCTGCGCGTGTGGATCGCCGGTCTCGCCGTCGCGTGTGTGATTGCCGGAATCGGCATCGGCGCGATGCTGACCGGGCTTCCGGCGATTGCGCAGAACGAAGCGCAGATTGCGCGTGCCCCAGAGGCTTTGTCCGCTTCGTTTGTCGAAATCGCACGGCGCGTAGAGCCTGCCGTCGTCAATATTGATACCAAGACGGCTGTGCCGGAAGTCGCGGAGCGCGGCGGAGAAGAAGGCGAAGAGCCTTCGACGGGCAACCCTTTGCTTGACATGTTTAAGAAGCAACCGCGCCGTCCCTCTTACGGAGTCGGCAGCGGTTTCATCGTTGACCCGAAGGGCTACATCCTGACCAACCAGCATGTCGTGCAGGGCGCGACGCGCATCACAGTGCGCTTGCAATCAGGCGAAGAGCTGCGCGGCGAGATTGTCGGGATGGATGAAGAGACAGACCTCGCGGTTATCAAGGTCATACCCAAGAACGATCTGCCGACGGTTAAAATCGGCGACTCGTCTTCCGCACAGGTCGGCGATTGGGTGCTGGCTATCGGCTCGCCTTTCGGATTAGACCAGACGGTGACGGCTGGCATCATCTCTAAGCTGCAACGCGAGACGCCGTTCTTCACCAGCTTCCAGCAGTTCCTGCAAACAGACGCGGCGATTAATCGCGGCAATTCCGGCGGGCCGCTCGTCAACATGCGCGGCGAAGTCATAGGCATCAACTCGCAGATAGCGACTTCGACCGGAGACTATAACGGCATCGGATTCGCCCTGCCTTCCAACGAAGCCGATTTTGTGTATCGTCAAATTATTTCGCTCGGCAAAGTGCGGCGCGGATATTTAGGCATCAATCCTGAGTCGGTCAAAGAGCAGTTCGCGCGCGTCTACGGATTGCCGGAAGCCAAAGGCGCAGTCGTCATAGACATGCCCGTCAAAGAAGGCCCCGCCGCCAAAGCCGGAATCCAGATCGGCGACATCATCGTCGAGTTCAAAGGCCAGCCCATCACCAACGCGCAGGACTTGATCGTTAAAGTCGCGGGCACGCCGGTCGGCGAAACAGCATCGCTCGTATATTTGCGTGAGGTGGGCGGCAAGCTTGAACGCCGCACGGCTAACGTCACTCTGGGCGAAAGACCCGGCAATCTTAACCCGCGTGATGAGAGCAGCGTGCTCGGCAAGAGTAAAGGCATTACACCGAGCGCGACACCGGGCGGCAACCTGCGTCTGGGAATCATGCTGGCGGAATTGACGCCGCAGATCATCGCCGCCGGCAACCTGGCAGGCGTGCGCGGCCTCTTCGTCAACGAGATTGCCCCGAACGGCATCGTCGCAGATATACGGCAGCCCAACGGCGCGCCCGCGCTCGTTGACGGCGATGTCA
>JACMLC010000634.1 GCA_014379795.1 Pyrinomonadaceae bacterium | reverse complement strand
CACGCATGATTTACCAAATCTTGCCTGATGAGAGTGCGGCGAAATCTAATTATGTTCGAGTAATAGATAATGAAGGCGAGGATTATCTCTATCCCGCAGATTATTTTATTTTCTTTGAATTTCCGCAAGATGTGGAGCGTGCTCTATTGCGTGCCTCTCAATAGAATTAAGCGGCAAATCTTTTCCTGAGAGTGACCTCAAGCATCAGGCGGAATCAATTTTTTAAGCAAGCGCGCGGTCGCCTCTACATCCCTCGACGCGCGATGCGTCCCTCCCTCAAGCCCGTAATAAGCGCAAGCCTCTTCCAAAGTCGGAGACCGCTTGGTCCCGATAGCATGCCTCGCAAGCTGCATCGCGCAACGCCAGCCTCTTTCCGGCGAAGTGTGACGATAACGCGCGCACATCGCGGCTATCGCGCGGCGGTCAAAGGCCGCGTTGTATGCGATCAGCAGCTTGTCCTCAATCATGCTGTGAAGCTGCGGCCAGATGGCAGGCCAATCCGGCGCGCCGTCAAACTCCGCTTTGTCATACCTTTGATGCTTTGATGTTCTGGGCAAGGAATTGAAAACGGGATGCACCAGCGAGTGATAAATAATTTGACCTTCAAAGTCGCCGATGGCAATTTCGACCACCTCGATCAGTGGGCCAGAACCGACCGTCTCCGTGTCAATAATCAAAACGTGGCGATTGAACTCGTAAGGCTCAAGCGCGGGCGTATAGGATTGTTTTGTATTATAAAGCATCGCTTATGACATCATAACAGATGGAGCGCGGGCGGGTTGTGTTCGGAAAGAAAGCGAAATCTTCGGGATTGACACATTCCCGGAACCTCACAACACTTTAATCAAATTTTTGTAACGCTGGCGAAGTTTGAGGCTAGTAGAAGTGCTAGCGCTTCCCGGCGCTTTATAGGTCTACCATGCCTACTGAAAGATTTATCCATGTTCGAGCAAGCAAACAAAATCGCGCAGGCATTTGGAATGCAAGACCTCGGATGTGTGTCGCACATCTCGCGGCGGGACTTTGATGAACGCCAGACCTTCGCTTTTCGCGCCCCGGCTCCGGCGCTCGAATATGTCAGCCTCCTGATTGAAAATAAATTATTGTTGACGACGAATCGCACCGGCAGAGTTTACGCGGGCTTTCAAAAGCTGTCGCGGATGGAGCCTATCGTCGAGCGGTATCTGCGCATCGCAGATGTCTCCGAGCGGGTTTACATTTTCGGAGAGACCGATTGGAAGCCGCCGCGCCATCCGAATATGAAGCTGGTCGGATTGTGCGGCGCAAGCGGATTGGCGCGCGAGTGGTTTGTGATCGCAGATTCTTCGACTTTGCGCGTCGCCTTCGTGGCCGTTGAGGAGACGATGCGAGACGCGCCCGCCCCGGAAGCGCGCACCTTTCGCGCCATCAAATCCAGCGACCCGGCAGTCGTCGCCGGACTTGCGGCCTTTGCCGAAGGCTTGATAGACACACAGCTCGCGGCCTGAGAACCGGATGAATTATTCAGAGCCGCTAACAAAACTCAGCCACAGAGACACGGAGACACGGAGAAAAGAGCAGACATTTTATTTAGCATCTCCTTCATCTACTTTTATTGCTCTGTGTCTCTGTGGCTCTGTGGCTAATCTGTGCATTGCTCATTGAGTCTGCCTGTAATCCCATGGCGACTGCGGGGCTGCATCTTTCCACAATCCGCGCTTTGCCTGCCGCGCTTCTTTTTCGGACTCAGCATAGGTGTAGCGGTCGCTTTCGGTCTGCTCTTTCTTATAGTCTTTGCAGAACCACGCCAGCCCGGCCTTAATCTGCTCCAAGCCGATGTCGAGTCCATCCAGATAGACTTTGGCGATGACTCGTCCCAAATCATCCGGCTTGCCGCGCGGGTCGAACTCAATGCTGACGGTCTTGCCGGTTAAAAGCTTTGCTAAATACGACTGCGCGTCGCTGCCGAAAGACTGTCCCGTTTCAGGAGCGTCAATCCCTTGTATGCGCAAGCGTAAATGCTGGTTGGCAGTGTTGCTGATAATCAGCGTGTCGCCGTCCGTGACGGTGATGACTTGCAGATCAACAGTGGCGCGCAACGGCGAGCGTGGAACCGGCTTCGGCTTCAAAGGCTTAGACTCCTCCTCAACCCTCCCGAAAGGATTATCCTGATTTTCAATGATCCGTTGCGATTCGCGCAGGCGCTCCCTGGCTTCAGCAGTATCCGCCCTTCCACTTTGCGCCATGCCGCTGGCGCAGCAGATGAGGACGAGGCTGGTGGATAATAAGAGGTAGCCAATTTTTCTCATGTTCTCCTCCACCGGTTTTGTGTTTGAGCATGAAGCTCATGCTGTTGACGTGGCAGGGGGCTGACTAGCCTCCCCTTCTTCCTCCGGCAACTCGACGACGAGCGCACCGGATTTACCTTTAAGTTGGCGAAGCGATTCTCTTTGTTCTTTGGACGCGACCTCGACTCTGGAAGAGAGGACGCGGCGCACACGCTGGGGCAGGATGAGAGGGGCGATACCGGCGACGGACTCTGCCAGTTGAATGACATCGCCGTCGCCGTGCCAGTGCTCGCGCACGACCTTTTCATCCGTCCGGTTAATCAGGCGCAGCAAGGTCAAAGCGATCAGGTAGGCGTCATCAATCTGCCCTATGAATGGCAGCATGTCCGGGATAAAATCGAGCGGCATGACGGCGTAGATAATTGCCCCTGCGAACAGAGCTTTTTCTGCACGCGGCACGCGCCGGTCGGTCATCAGGCGTCCGCACAAACCTATCATGTGCGGCAGAAACATCAGCAAGCCCTTCATGCGTCGCTTAACTTCCAGCGCAGCCATCTCGCCTGACTCCTTAAAGGGGGTTCGGTCAATTGTCGTTTGAAAGAATGGAAACGGACTCTGAATTTAACACGAACAGGGGAGGTCTTGTAAAGCTTGTTCTCGACACCTCTCCTCAGTTAGACTTCCACGCGCAACAGCACATAACCAAAAGCTCTCGTATTCTGAATTTCGGCTTTCGCATCTTTTGAGCTTCTATGATTCTGGAAAAATTACGCCGCCGCGCAAGCGCCGACCTGCAACACATAGTCTTACCCGAAGGCGAAGACGCGCGCACGGTCATCGCCGCCGGTCACTGTTCAGAGCAACGCATCGCGCGCATCACCTTGCTCGGCAATGAAGAAAAGATACGCTCTCTGGCGCAGAAGCACGGCGCGAATCTGGGCGGCGTCGAAGTGATAGACCATCGCAAGGCCGCAGACTTTGAAAAGACTGCTGCGCTCTATCACGAGATGCGGCGCGCGAAAGGCTTGATGGCGGACGAAGCGCGTGCGGCTGTTGAAGACCCGCTCTTCTATGGCAATTTGATGGTGCGCGCGGGGCGCGCGGACGGCTCTGTCGCGGGCGCGACGAATACGACCGCGCACACGGTTCGCGCCGCGCTGCATTGCATAGGCGTGCGCGCGGGCTTCAAGCTCGTCTCGTCCTTCTTTGTGATGGCGCTCAAAGATACGAGCTTCGGGCATGAGGGCGCGTTGATTTACGCAGACTGCGGAGTGGTGATAGAGCCTTCTGTGACAGAGCTGGCAGAGATTGCCATCGCTTCCGCAGAATCCTGCCGCGCGCTGCTTGAAGCAGAGCCGCGTGTCGCGATGCTCTCGTTCTCGACCAAAGGCAGCGCGAAACATAAGCTGATTGATAAAGTCGTCGAAGCGACAAAGACGGTCAAAGCGCGTGCGCCCGAGCTTGAGATAGACGGCGAGATGCAAGCGGACGCGGCTCTTCTCCAATCCGTAGCGCAATCGAAGGCTCCCGGCTCAAGCGTCGCAGGCCGCGCTAACGT
>JACMLC010000633.1 GCA_014379795.1 Pyrinomonadaceae bacterium | reverse complement strand
TTGTAAAATTTGATGCTGTGTCAAAGCTCCGAACCGTCATCAAGCATGAATACCTGAAGCGTGTCAGGACGCTGGCGTTTCTGCTTTCGACTATCCTCGGCCCGTTGTTGATGATCGGTTTGCCGCTCATCCCGGTCTTGCTCTCGACGCTCGACCTGCGCGAGACGACGCGGCTCGCGGTCGTCGATCAAAGCGGAAAGATGTACGAGCGCGTGCGCGAAGCCATCCTCCAAAGGCAGGGCTTGAGGGAAAATTCCGGCGCGGCGGATAGCTCGGTCGCTTACACGGTCGAACAAACCTCTCTCAATGGCAAGTCAATCGAAGAAATCAAGCGCGAGCTAAGCCAGCGTGTGCGGCAGGACGAGTTGGACGGCTTTCTCATCATTCCGCCGGATATTCTGACGAGTGGAAAGATAGAGCATTACGGTCGCAACGTAGATGATTTTGCTTCCAACGACCAGCTTGACGAATACGTGACGAGGGCGCTGATTGACCAGCGCATGACCGAGGCCGATATTGACCCCGATCTGGTGCGACGCTTGACCGGAGAAGTCAACGCCAGCCGCTTTAAGATTAGCGAGCAGGGCGAAGAGGCTAATGCGGGCGGGCGATTCTTTCTCGTGATGGGACTCGGCGTGCTACTGCTGCTGATGCTCCTGAGCTATGGCGGGATGATTCTGTCGGCGGTTCAGGAAGAGAAGGAGACGCGCATCGTCGAAATCCTGTTTTCTTCGATGAACGCGTTTCCTTTAATGATGGGAAAACTGATAGGCGTCTCGCTGGTGGCGTTTACGCAGTATGTGATTTGGGGGCTGCTGATCGGCGTGTTGGTCGTCTTCGGCGCGGGCGCGCTTGCTGCTCAAGCGCCGGGTTTTAATTTTCCGCAAATTTCAGCTTCGATTATCCCTTACTTTGTGTTGTTCTTTCTTCTCGGATATTACGTTTACGCGACGCTGTACGCGCTCATCGGCTCGATCACTACGACACAGGAGGAATCACAGACATTCGCGCTTTTTGCGACCGCCCCTTTAGTCATTTCTTTTTCAATCGTGATGCCGGTCATTCGCAATCCGAACTCAACTTTCTCTTTCTGGGTTTCGATGTTTCCGTTTTCCTCGCCGATTACGATGCCCGTCCGCATCGTCACACAAACGCCACCGTTCTGGCAGATCGCACTGTCAGTTCTAATCGGCATCGGAACCGTGATCGTGTTAATCTGGATCGCGGCGCGAGTTTACCGCATCGGCATGTTGATGTACGGCAAGCGGGCGACGATTCCGGAAATCCTGCGCTGGATGAGACAAACGTAAAGGGAACTTTTTATTGTGGGCGTTGAGATTGAGAAAAAATATCGCCTGACCATGCTTGAGCGCGAGCGCGTGCTCAAACATTTGGGTGAAATAAAAGCGGAGTTTTGCGGCGAAGAGTTTGAAGAAAACACGCTCTATTCCGGCGGCATCATCAATCTCAAGAACTGCGTGCTGCGCCTGCGCCGCGCCGGAGACAATGCCATCCTCACGTACAAAGAACGCTTTGAATCCGCTTCGGCAATCAAACGACAGCGCGAAGACGAAACAAAGGTTGAGAGCGGAGAGGCGATGGCCGCGATCCTTGACGCGCTCGGTTACAAGCCTGCGCTGGTTTATGAAAAGCGACGCCGGACGTGGCGCGTAGGGGAAACAGAAGTCGTCGTTGACGAATTGCCCTTCGGTTTTTTTATGGAGATTGAAGGAGCAGAGCAGGCGATTATCGAAGCCGAAAAGTTGTTGGAATTGGAAGACGTGGAAGCCGAAATGGCGACTTATCCACAACTGACCGCGCAGCACGGAAAGCAGAACGGAGCGGTTATTGAAGCTCGTTTCTGAATACGTAACTCCACAACGCCAGCCACATCAAACCTGACCCACCAAAGATTTTGCTTCCAAACTCACTCGTGACCAGCTTATAGTTCAAATAGGAGGCTTGTTGTCAGCTCCGTCAAGCCACAGCAAATTTATGGCAGTAACGTTTAAAGTGAACGAGCAGGCCGCACCTGCGCCCGTCGTCCCTCAATTCGTTGAGGAGAAGGCTTCGCTGAGCCTTGAATCCGTCGGATGCTGCATCTGTGAAACTGATGACGCAGAGCCTCTGGGCGTGGGCGAAGATTTTGAATACAACACCAGCCCCGAAACTTTTTTAGCTATGCGCTGCCGCCAATGCTCTCTCGTCTATCTTAACCCGCGCCCGTCGCTCGCAGACCTTGACTGCATTTACCCGGAAAATTATCACGCCTTTCAATTTTCGGAAGAGCATTACGGGCTGGTTTACAAAGTGCGTCGCAGGCTTGAATCTCGCCGTGCGCTGTCGTGGTGCAAAGGCTTGGATGAAGACGCTCGTATCCTTGATGTCGGTTGTGGCGACGGCTTTCACCTGAGCCTCTTGCGCGAATTCGGTCGTCCCGGCTGGCGGCTCGAAGGCGTGGATAATAGCCAGCGAGCCGTCGAGATGGCCGCGCGCTCCAACTTGTTAGTTCATCATGGAAGCGTTGAGCATTTGGATTTACCTCTGGCCGCTTATGACTTAGCGTTTTTGATTCAAACGATTGAGCATGTCGGCGACCCGCCGGGAATTCTCAAGGCTGTGTTGAAATTGCTAAAACCCGGCGGGCGTGTGGTCATCGTCACGGACAATACGGATTCGCTTGACTTCAAAATGTTCAAGGGACGGCACTGGGGCGGCTATCATTTTCCAAGACATTGGAATCTCTTTAATCCTAAAACTATTAAAGCGCTAGCAGAAAAAGTGGGCTTCGAGGTCGAATCCTTAAAGACGGTCGTGAGTCCTGTCAATTGGGTTTATTCGATTCGCAATACGCTCATGGATATGGGCGCACCTCGATGGATGACGAATCGCTTTAGCCTTGAATCAACCGTTTCACTCTCCGCCTTTACCGCTTTTGATATGTTGCACCAGCTCGCAGGGAAAGGCGCGCTCATGCGAGCAATTCTCAAACGGCCTGTTTAAGCCAAGAATTTCTGTCTGAGGTTAAGCGAGAAGTTTTTATGTCTCTCAATGGAAAAAAACCTGTTGCCATCATCGGAGGGGGCTTGGCTGGCCTGACCGCCGCCGCTCAACTGCGCAGGCATGGAGCGCCGTTCGTGCTTTACGAAGCTGGGCCAAAGATAGCCGGTCTGGCAATGACTTTTAGTGACGGCGATGGTTTCAGTTACGATTTCGGCGCGCACTTTATTACTAATCGCCTCGCGGCTGCCATCGGCATCGGCTCGAAATGTCGCACGGTTCGTTATTACGGCGAAACTGTTTTCATGGATGGCCGCACGTATGGCTATCCATTCGGCTTGATGCGCGTGCCGCGTTTCGCTTTCAAAGGCGTTGTTGCCAAAGCCGCTGCGTTTAAGAAAGGAAACGCTCCGCAATCTGCCGCCGAGTGGTATCGCCGTAATTACGGCAGCGCGATGGCGGATGAAGTGGCGATTCCATTGACTGAAGCTTGGTCTGGCGTCGCGGCGGATAAGCTCTCGCCCGCTGTCGGCGACAGTCTGCCCGGCAGCATCAGCCGCACGATCATGCTCAAGCTCGCCAGTCGCCTGACACGCCGCGCCGTCGCCTGCGGCTATAGCCGCGAGATGCCGGAAACGCCAAACGTCTGGCACGTTTACCCGGAAGGCGGCTTGGGTCTCTTGTGTCAACGCTTGGCGTCCGGTCTGGAAGAAGACATCAAACTCGAATCGCCCGTCGAAGAGATTTTGGTTGAAGATGGCCGCGTCGTTGCCGTGCGCGCCAAAGGGTTTGAGCAGGAAGTGTCTGCGGTCGTGAGCACTGCGCCGCGCCACATTCTGGCAAAGCTTGTGAAAGGCACGGATGCACTTCAGCCCTTGTCACGTTTTCGCTATCGCCCGATGGTCTTTGTCAACATGCGTTTCCAGGGCAGAGGCTTATTGCCGGATGTCGTCATCTGGACGCCGGAAAACAAGTACCCGTTCTTTCGCTTGACGGAGACGCCGCTGTCCATGCCGTGGCTCGCACCGGAAGGCAAAACTCTGATTACGGTTGACATCGGCTGTAACGTCGGCGATGAAACATGGAGCATGGATGAAGAGCAGCTTGGCGAATTCTGTCTTGGACATCTGGAAGACATGATTCCAAACGCTCGCCAAAAATATCTCGGCTGCCGCGTCCTGCGCACCCCGATTGCTTATCCGGTTTTCTTAAACGAGTACGAAGCAGACCGCCAACGCTTTGAGCTGTCCACAGGCGTCGAGGGTTTATACAGCATCGGCAGAAACGGTGAGTTCTCGCATATTTTTATGGAAGACGTGTACTGGCGCACGATGAAGAGGACGCGCCAGTTGGTCGCTTCTTTAGACAGGTAAAAGAAAGCGGCTTCACTCTTTTGAGAGTGAAGCCGCTTTTTTCTTTACAGCTTGAGCCGAATTACATGCCCATGCCGCCGCCCATACCGCCGGGCATTCCCTGATTGCCGCCCTTATCGTCTTCAGGAAGCTCAGAGACCATCGCTTCGGTCGTGAGCATCAGGCCAGCGATTGAATCAGCGTTATGCAACGCTGTGCGCGTCACCATCGCAGGGTCAATCACGCCAGCCTTGACGAGGTCTTCATACTCCTCCGTCTGTGCGTTAAAACCGATGTTCTCGTTCTTCTCAGAGCGCACGCGCTCGACGACGACCGCGCCTTCTTTGCCTGAGTTCTGCACGATCTGGCGCAGTGGCTCTTCGAGAGCGCGCTTGACGATGGTGACGCCGATTTGCTCGTCCGCATCGCCTTCGCCTTCCTTGTTAGCAAGGAATTTCTCAAGAGCTTTAGCGGCACGCACTAAGGTTACGCCGCCGCCGGGAACGATGCCTTCTTCGACCGCCGCGCGGGTTGCGTGCATCGCGTCT
>JACMLC010000632.1 GCA_014379795.1 Pyrinomonadaceae bacterium | reverse complement strand
CTTCATCCTTGCCCCGTAATGTCGTTTCTCTCCCTTAAAAATATCTCGAAGCAGTATGGCGCGACGCACGCGGTCAGGGAGTTGTCGCTGGAGGTTGAGCGCGGCGAGTTCTTCGGGCTGCTGGGGCCGTCCGGTTGCGGCAAGACGACGACCTTGAGGATGATCGCCGGTCTTGAGACGCCGGATGCGGGCAGTCTTGAATTCGACGGGCGCGACATCACGCGCCTCTCGCCCGAACGGCGCGGCTTCGGAATGGTCTTTCAGAACTACGCGCTGTTTCCTCATTTGAATGTGTTCGAGAACGTGGCCTTCGGCCTGCGCGCTCGCCGCCGCCCGAAACATGAAATCACACAAAAGGTTGCGGACGCGCTCAATCTGGTACAGCTTCCCGGTTATGAGCAAAGGCGTGTGGACGAGCTTTCGGGCGGGCAGCAGCAACGCGTCGCGATTGCGCGTGCGATTGCGATAGAGCCTGCGCTGCTTTTGTTTGACGAGCCGCTCTCGAATCTGGACGTGAGCCTGCGCGAAGAGACGCGCGGCGAGTTGCGCGAACTGGTCAAGCGGCTCGGCCTGACGGCCATCTACGTGACGCACGATCAGGATGAAGCCTTCGCGCTCTGCGACCGCATCAGCGTCATGAGCGATGGACGCATCCTCCAAACAGGCACGCCGAAAGAGCTGTATGAGCGTCCGGGCAACATCGCCGTCGCGCGTTTCTTAGGGCGCAACAACCTGATCCGCGCCATGCGCCTGAGCAAGAATCATGAAACCAACGGCGAGTTCAAAACGCTCGAAGGAAGCCACACGCTGTATGTTCCGGTCAATGCGCAGGAAGCCGTTGGGCCAATCAATAAGCCCGTCATGCTTGCCATTCGACCAGAGCATATTTCCCTGACGCAGGGCGCATCGTTTCCGGCGGATAACGTCTTGCGCGCAACGGTGCGCGAGGTCAACTTTGCGGGCGCGACCACCACCGTCAAGCTCGACGCCAACGGCCTCATGCTCGAAGCCTTAGTGCTGCGACTGGTCGGCCTCGCTCCCGGTGAACCTTGCATGGTCGGACTCCCGCCGGGACGCATCAACGTACTCAAGGATGAAGGATGAAGGATGAAGGATGAAGTAAAGACAAATAGCCTTTCTTTCATCCCTCATCCCTCATCCTTCGTCCTTTTTCTCATTGTCTTCATCGTTCTTGTCTACGGCGTTATCTATCCGAACCTGCATGTACTGACGGCTTCGCTTCAGCGCGACGGCGTGTGGACGCTGTTGAATTACGCGGAAGTTTTTTCGCAGCGCGCGATGCGAGAGGCGATGTGGTCGAGCGTGTTGCTCTCGCTCCTGACGGTCGCGTTGTGTGTTGTGGTCGGCGTGCCGCTGGCGTTTCTGTTCGCGCGTTATGATTTCCCGGGGCGCAAGGTTTTCGCGACGCTGGCCGCTCTGCCTTTGGTGCTGCCGCCCTTAGTCGGAACGGTCGCGTTTATTTTCCTCTGCGGCGAGTCGGGGATTCTGGCGCGTCTTGTGCAGAAGATTTTTCAACTGAACGATGCGCCATGGACTTTGCGCGGGTGGCCTGCGCTGCTGCTCTTTCACACATATACGATGTACCCGTTCTTTTACGTGCTGGTGGGCGCGGGCTTGCAGCGGATTGACGCAGGGCTTGCGGAAGCGGCAAGGGGTTTGGGCGCGCATCCCTTCAGAGTTCTCTTTCGCGTCACGCTGCCGCAACTGACGCCCTCGCTGCTTGCCGCAGGGCTTTTGACTTTTATGACTTCGATGGCGTCTTTCAGTGCGCCGCTACTGTTCGGCGGAGACGTGCGCGTCCTGACGCTGGAAATCTACACTGCGCGGCAAAGGGGAGACGCGGCAACAGCCCTCACAGAGACGGTCATTCTCGCGGCCATCTCGCTCGTCGCGCTCATCTTTTTTCAGCGATACGAAGGCACGCGGCAGTTCGTCTCGGCGGCGATGAAGGGAACAACCCGCAGACGCGCGATGATCAAGAGCGGGAGGGCGCGCAGCCTGGCCGCAGCCTGCGGCGTGGTGTTTTCGATAATTCTCGCGCTGCCGGTTATGACACTCATCATCATCAGCTTTGCGCGCGACGGAGCGTGGACGACCGAGATGCTGCCGCCCGCTTACACCTTTGACAACTATCGCCGCATCCTGACGGAAGAGGATGCGGGAGGCGTGCTGCTTAACAGTCTACAGATGGCTGGAGTGGCTGCGCTGGCTGCGCTGGCGTGGAGCTTCTGCGTCGCTTCTCTGGTGGCGGGCAAGCGCACTCTCTGGCGGCGCATGGTCTCGCTGCTCGTGCTGGTGCCGTATGCCTTGCCGGGGACGGTCGTGGCCGTCGCGGTGGCCGAAGCTTACGGGCAGGAAAATCCTCTGACCGGCTCGTTCATTCTCGTCGGCACATTCTGGATTCTGCCGGTCGTTTATTTTTTGCGTTTTATGCCGCTCGTCGTGCGCGCCATGCAGGCGAGCATAGAGCAGTTAGACCCGAACTTGGAAGAAGCTGCGAGCGGTCTCGGAGCGCGCTGGTGGGAGCGTTTCAGGCGTGTGCGCCTGCCGCTCATCTGGCCCGGAGCGTTGGCCGGAACGCTGCTCGCGTTTGTCATTGCGCTCGGAGAATATGTCGCTTCGGTCTTGGTCTTCGTGCCGCGCAATCGCCCCATCTCCATCGCGATTGCCGCCGCGATGCGAGACTTTAATCTGGGCACTGCCGCAGCCTACGGCGTCTTGCTGATCGCGCTCATCGCTTTGAGCATGACGGTGGCCGCGCGTTTGGAGAAAAAGGGGTAAAAGGGGGAAGAGGGAAAGAGGAAGGATGGACTAAGCATCCGCACCCGAAGGGTATCGCTCATGCTTGCCTTTTACCCTGTTTCCCATTTCCCTATTTCCCCTGTTACCCTGTTACCCTGTTACCCCTTTGACTCTTATTTTATTTTGTCCTTATTCTCGGTGCGAATCTTGTCTGCCTTCGTCTCAAGGTCTTTGCTTTCTTTTTCTAACGCCTCGACTCGCGGCTGGTTGGCATTGACCTTCGCCATGAGGGAAACCGGGTCGCTGCTGTCTAGGAAAGCCTGCGCATTTCCTTTAGCCAAATCCACCTGCTCTGCGCGCTTGGCGAACTCCTGAGACTTGAGCGTCAGGTACTCCTTAAATTTGTCGTCAACCTTGAGCTTGCTGGCTTCGTCGAACTTCTTTGACGCTTCTCGGTATTTCTCCGCGCCCTTGGTCAAGCCGTCTACGGCCTCCTTCGCGGTGCCTTTTAATCTCTCTTTGTCCTCCTCAAAGCTCTCAGCCTTCGCCTCTGCAAAAAGCCTGTCGTGCTTCGGCCCCGCTTCGAGAGCCAGTTTATTACCCTCTTGAATAGCAACATTACCTTCAGCGACAAGTTTATTGGCTTCTTCTAATCCTGAGTTGCATGCGAGCACGAAAGCCATCATCACGGCAATGGCGAGCAACATATTGCGTCTCGTTTTGGAATACATAAGTCTCCTGCGTAAACATTTGTTGATTTGTTGAAAGAGCGACGCAATATAGCATGGCTTTCATCTTTCCCGAAAGCGAAAACATCCTGCGTTACATGAGATTGCGCGGCCAACTTGTAAGGGCTACAAATTTTCGGTCTGAGCTTGTATAGTTACCGCGCAAAATCAATTTAATCTTTGCCTAAAGTGATGACGATGATGCTAAGAAATAATTTCAAAACCGGCCACACTGGCGCTGAGGCAAAGGGCAGGCGATGGCGCAGAGCGCGGAAAACTTTTCTCTTTCTGCTCTGTGTCTCTGTGTCTCTGTGGCCGGCTGCGGGTTTTCCGGACTTCACTTTATCTCTTCGCGCACAAGCCGCGCCCGTCCAACATTCAGCCGACCGCACGGAGCTGCATCAAGCCCTGCTCGATTTAACGAATCTGTGGACGGTGATGTGCGTCGCGGCGCATCCGGACGATGAAGACGGGGCGACGTTGACTTTGCTCCGGCGCAAACACGGCGCGCATACTGTGACGCTCTTTTCCACTTATGGCGAGGGCGGGCAAAACGCGATTGGGCCGGAGCTTTACGAAGAGTTGGGCGTGATTCGTGCGCGCGAGACTCTGAAAGCAGCCGATATTCAAGGCTCTCAAGCGCACTTTCTCGCGCTCAGGGATTTTGGTTTCTCGAAATCTGCCGAAGAGACTTTTCGCATCTGGGATCGTGAAGAAGCGTTGAGCCGTATGGTCTTAAAAATTCGCAAACTGCGCCCCGATGTCATCATCACCAATCACGACATCACGAGCGGGCACGGGCATCATCAGGCGACCGGTCGCCTCGTCGAAGAAGCTTTCGACGCCGCTGCCGACGCCAGCCGCTTTCCGGAGCAATTAATAGGATTGAGCGTCTGGCAGCCGCAGAGACTTTTCGTGCGCGTCAATTATGAAAGCGGCACGGGCAGCAAAAAATTGGAAGATACAGCGGCTCGCACAGGCGAGATAGTTTCCATAGACCCGAACGAGCGCGATGCTGTGCGCGGCTCGACTTATGCAGAGCAAGCCCTACAAGCCCTGCAACAGCATGCCTCGCAAGGCCCTTGGCCGCAAACGATTCCCAAAGAAGGCGCTCCCATCATTCGCTATCGTTTAGCGCGCCAGTCAAAAGGCGTGGCGGCCCTGCCTTCTAACACCCGAACATTCTTTGACAGATTACGCTTAAACGAAAACTATGCGATGCCCCCAAACCCGCTGACCATAGACGGGCGACCGCTGACGGACTTTGTATCGGAACGTGTGCGCGTGCTTGAGGCATTGATCGCGGCGCGAAAGTCCAAGCTCTTCTCTGTTCCTTCGACTGAAAAAGATAATTGGCGATATTCCCGGCTGAACCCTAGATTGACAGAGGCGCTGGTCAAAGCCAGCGGGGTTAAAGCTTCTCTAACATCACAAAGCTCCGTGCTTGTCCCCGGCACAAAGACGACTTTTTCGCTCACTGTGTCTAATCAGGGAGATAAAGAAGTCCACATTCGCGGCGCTATGTTCACGGGGGCGGGCACTGGCATGGACGGTCTACGCAAAATAAACCTGCGCGGCAATCTGTCTCCGCAAAAATCCATGAGCGCAGAAATTGAACTGGAAATACCGGCCACAGCCCGCATGACTGTTCCGCACGCAGCGCATCTTTACGATGACACGTTATTTGGCGAGGCATACTCTGTGGGAATCATGTTTGACATCGTCGGTGAAAGAGTCATCCTCCCGCTCTCTGCCTTCACACGCGTTGATGTCGCGCCCGCAGTCGAAATTGCGAGCATCATTCCGTCGCCTTATATTTTCACGCCTGCCAATCTGAATCAGCCTTTGAGCTTTAAAGTGCGTCTCGTCAATCATCAGGACAAACCATTCAAAGGCGAGTTCGGCATCGCCAG
>JACMLC010000631.1 GCA_014379795.1 Pyrinomonadaceae bacterium | reverse complement strand
TGCTGGTCATCAAACCGGACGCCCGCGCCGATGGCTGCGGCCAAGCCTTCTTCGACCATGTAAACGCGACCGATGCGCGCGTGCTCCGCTGCGGCAAGCAGTGCGCGCTGCTCGACCTGTGTGACGCCCGACAGGACGCTCATCACGGCGCGGCGGCTGAAGTGCGAGACACCGCTCCGGGCTTCGCGCACGAAATGATTGAGCATCGCCTGCGTGCGCTCAAAGTCCGCGACGACGCCGTCCACGAGCGGCGCAATCACCACGACATCGCGCGCCTCGCGCCCTTGCATCTGCTGCGCCTCGTGCCCGACGGCGATGACTTCGCCAGTCATATTATTGACGGCAATCATCGAAGGCTGGTCAATCACCACGCCGCGCCCGCGCACGGCAACGATGGTGCTGGCCGAACCCATATCAATCGCCATCGAATCCGAGACCAATTCACGCAACGCGTGAAAGCCCATGAACGCGGCTGTTTTCCGCATGAAAGACATAGTTTTTTAAGTGATGAGTGATAAGTGATAAGTGGTGAGATAAGAAAGAGCGTTTTTCTTATCACTTATCACTCATCACTTGTCACTGTTTTGTTGCTGCCATTGCACTTCAAACAGAGGCACGGGCTGCTCACGATTTTTGACCGCGATTGGCTCGCGTGGGTTGAGCGGGTAACGGCTTTTGGCTGCCTGAGAGGCCGCATCGCTCAGCAAAATTTGTCCGCCCTGTGAATTGGATTCGAGCCGTGCAGCCGTGTTGACCGTGTCGCCGATGGCCGTGTACTCAGAGCGGCGCTCTGAGCCGATGTAGCCGACAACCGCCTCGCCCGTGTGCAGGCCGATGCCGATGGCGACTTCCGGCAAGCCTTCTTCCTTCAAATCTTCGTTGATGCCAATCACGCGCCGCTGCATGGCGACCGCCGCGTTGAGCGCATTGGTCGCATCGTCAGGCGTCGCGGTCGGCGCGCCAAAGAGCGCCATCAACCCGTCGCCCAGGTATTTATCGAGCGTTCCGCCGTGCGCGAAAATGATGTCCGTCATCGCAGAGAAATATTTGTTGAGCAACTGCACGACCTTCTCCGGCTCCGCGTGCTCTGAAAGACGCGTAAAGCCACGGATGTCCGCGAAGAGGACTGTAATCGTCTGGCTCGTGCCGCCGAGCTTGAACGATTCTGGATTTTCGAGCATCTGCTTGACGACGTATTCGGGCAGGAATCGCCCGTAGTTGGCACGCGCCACTTCTTCGCGCGCGAGCCGTTCGTGCGCGCGGACATTTTCCACCGCGACCGCCGTTTGCGAAGCGACCGCGCTGATGAGTTCCAAGTCGTCCGGCGTGAACGAAGCGAAGGGGTCAAGGCGGTCTGCGTAAATCGCGCCATGCACGCCCGATTCCGCGATCAGCGGCGCGCAGATGGTCGAGCGCACGCCCTGCGAGACGATGGATTCGACGCCCGCGAACTGCTCGTCCGCCGCCGCGTCCTGCGAGAGCAGCGCGACGCGCTCCTGCATCACCTTGCGCGTGATGGTGCGACCGATGGTCAGCTTTTTGGCATGCGCTTCCAGTTTTTCGTCGCGCGCTTTGGTGGCAATCGGGAACAGGTGAAAGTCTGCCTGATCGCCTTCGCCTGTGACTTTTCCGTCCGCGAGCAGAGCGACGACCCTGTCCGCCGGCGTGACGCGAAAGATGATATCCGTCGCTTTGGCAAAGATGGCGTTTAAGTCAAAGACAGAGCCGAGCGTCTTGCTCATCTCATAAAGCACTGCGAGGATGTCTGCCTTGCGCCGCAGCTCTTCCATCTCCCTGTCGCGCGAAGAGGTGCTCTGGGTCGGAGGCTTTGAGCGCAGCACGGTTTGCAGCACATCGTTAGCGGAGATTAAAAGCTGTGTGTGGCCGAGCGGCTTATCATCGTAACGCACTTCGGCAGTCGCGCGTTCTTCCGGCTGCTGCTCAAAGCGCAGGGTGCTGGCGCCGATGGTGATGCGGTCGCCGTTGTTCAAGACATGCTCAAAGCGCGGCTCGCCGTTGACAAAGACTTTATTGGCGCTGCGGCGCAACTGCTCGTTGACATAGACGCCGTCAACCAGCTTGAACATGCCCTCTTCGTGTGCGACGTGCGCGTGATGGCGCGAGGCGCGCGGGTCGTCCAAGACCACGCAGTTGTCCGGAGCGCGGCCAACCGTGCAGAGCATTTGCGGGCTTAAAGGATACTCCCACTCACGACCGCTGGCATCTGTGATTTTCAGTAAGGCCATAACGATTATCGAAAACGTTAATCAAGCGCGCTCGTCCGGCGCGCTCTTTTTAAATGATTACCAAAAGTTCTCTTACTAGCTTGCCCTTTATCGAATCCGATTTTACAGGCAAATGCCGTCCGTTACTAGCAGTGCCGGACATGCTCACATTTATTTAACGTGCGAAGGCTGGCAACTGGTCTTAAAATGGAAGCGACACTCTTTTCCATCTTTTGAGCGAGCCGGGGCTTGAGAGACGAGCTTAAACAGAAAAATTAACTTGAATGTAACTTTCGGTTCATATCATCGCCAGCTTGCGTTCGGAAGACTTGCTCGCAGCAGATGTATTCCGCACCTGACCGTCAGGCGCGCACGATGGCTTGCCTGTTTATCAGAGGCTTTTTCTCTGTTCTCCGCTTAGAAAGGAAAGGGATATGCCCCTCAAAAAACTTTTGCGTCCCACTCTGCTTTGCTTTTTCTTCTCGCTGGCGCTGTCTGTCTCCGCGCAAACAAACGCTACTCAAACGGCCTCTAACGAAGCGTCGCCGACTGTCGCGCCAGCTGCCGACAGTGGCAGCAATTCGACTCAGACAAAATCGGAGAGTGAAGAAGTCCTGCGCTTACTGCGCGCGCAGCAGGCAGAGCTTGAACGCATGCGTGAACTGCTCAAAGAGCAAACGAAAACCATCAACGAGTTGCAGCGGCGCGTCGAGCAAACCGAAGTCAGGATGACCACTGAAGTCGTCCGGACGACCAACGTCGCGGCCAGCGACACGCTCGCCGAAGCGATGAGAGTCCCGACCACCGCGCCCGCGCCGGAGGGTCAAAAGAAGGAAGACGCGGATGCAGCCAAAGCTGATGCAGAGAGACGCAAGCGGAACGAAACGCTGAGCAAGCAATTCGGCTCGATGACCATCAGCGGCGATTTGCGCTTTCGCTACGAATCTTTTTACGGCCTCTTGAACGCGACGGCGAATGATGCCAATCCGGCTATTTTGGGCAACCCGCTGACGACGCGGCAACGCTTTCGCCTGCGCGCACGGCTCAACATACGCGGGAATTTCGGCAAAGATTTCGATTGGGGCTTGCGGCTCGCGACCGGCAGCTTTGCCGATGGCATCGCGACCAACCAGACGCTGACGGATTTTTATAACCGCAAGCCTTTCGGTCTCGATCAGGCTTACATCGCTTGGTCGCCGGAGCGAGTGCCCGGACTGCGCTTGCAGGCGGGCAAGTTCGACGTGCCGTGGGTGCGAACGGAGATGACGATAGATAACGACTTGCAGCCGGAAGGTTTTAATCAAATCTACTCGCGCGGCTTCAAAGACTCGGTGTTTAAAAACCTGACCTTCGTCGCGTGGCAGCTTCCCTTCCTTGAGCGCAACTCTGCGTTCGTGCGCAACCCGAACGGCACGATCAGCTTAAACGACTCGGAGCGCGGCGGGCGCGATCTGGCCTTGTACGGAGCGCAGGTGCGCGGGCGTTTTGAGTTCTCGAAACAGGTGGCGCTCACGCTCTCGGTCGCCGATCTGTATTTCTCAGGCACGCAGTTCATTTCTCCCGTACAGGTTTTCGGCAACCTATTGCTGCTGCCCATCACCTTCACGATTCCGGCGACCGCCACCACTCCGGCGCAGACCATCACGACGCAAGTCGCCATCCCGCGTGACCTGCTCGTCGCGGGCAACGGCAATCTGGGGCTTTCGACTGCCACGAACAATGCTGTCAATCGTGACGGGCGGCTCGCATCCGGCTACAACCTCGTAGATGTAATCGCACGCCTTGATCTAAAACACAGCAAGCAATGGCCTATCACGCTGGTCATGAATTTCGTCACCAACACGCAGACGCACGATGTCGTGGTGGCGGGGCCGGGCGGCGCGAACCAGTTTCTAAAGAATAACGAGAATAACGGTTACTATGCGGAACTGCTGGCGGGCAAGCAGGAAAAGCGCGGCGACTTGCAGTTTGGCTACACCTTTGTGCGTCTTGAAAAGGATGCTGTGCTGACGCCTTTCAACTTCTCAGACCTCTTTCAGCAATCGGACGTGCGCGCGCATCGTTTGATATTCAACTTTACGGCAGACCCTCGCGTCTTGCTGACGCTGACGGGCATCGTGACGGAACGCTCGAACGGGCTGCTCGGCGTCTTTGGCAGCACGCCGCCGGGGTCGCTCAATCGCCCGACGACGCGTTTGCAGTTTGATACTTCATTCAGGTTTTAGGAAGCGATTAGCCACAGAGGGCACAGAGAACACAGAGAGAAAGACAAAAAGTCCAAATTCAAGCTTTCAAATCTGAGATATTGAATTTGAAATTCCTCTGTGTTCTCTGTGTCCTCTGTGGCTAATTTCTTAAACTCGCTAGA
>JACMLC010000630.1 GCA_014379795.1 Pyrinomonadaceae bacterium | reverse complement strand
GTTGCTCACGAGCCTGTTTGGCTTCATTCGTATCCGCCTGCGGCCTTGTGCCCGCGAGGACGAGAGCGCGCACGCGCTGCGGGAATTTTTTGTAGAAGGCAAGCGTCACATAACCGCCCATCGAAAGGCCGCCGATGACGGCGCGCTCGATCTTCAGCTCGTCCAACAGAAGCCCAACGTCCGACGCCATCTCATCCATCGTCGCGGTCTCTGTCACGGTCGTCTCGCCGTGGCCGCGCAAGTCCGGCGTGATGACTTGATAACTCGCGCTCAAAAATTCAGCCTGCCCGCGCCACATCGAGCGGTTAAAAGGAAAGCCGTGCAGCAACAAGACGGGTTGCCCTGCTCCGGCTGAATCATATGCCAGCTCAATTCCACGCACTCGCGCCACGCTCATAAACGTTTCTTCCCCATTTCGCAGCAATGTGCGCGCAAGTGCTATTTACACGCGCTTTTTGAGTTTTCTTTGAAAATTTCGTGAGGCGTAGATAACACGCGCCGCGTGGCGGGGTCAAACGGAAATCATGTTGACTTGTAGGATAAGAAGAAGCTGATGAGCATCTTGACCTGCGTTACTCAAGCAGGGAACGAATTAACGGGACGATGTCTAGCTGTGAAGGAGGTTGATGACGCACGCTCTGATTAAAGATTTGGCGCAGGCGTTCTCCGGAATCTCCCCTGCGTGCGACGATAAAAGGAATGCGGCTATCCTGAGCGGTCGGGCTGCCGTGCCATGAGCGATAAAAGCTGGAAAAGTAGAAACGCTCTTCGATGGGTCGCTCAATGCCTGATTTCGCCAGCAGCAGGACATCTCCGGCTCGATGCCCGTATGGCCCCGCAGCGAGTCCTTTCATGCGCTCTTCAAGCTGTAGCAAGTCCGGGCGCGGATGGCTTTTAAGATACTCTGCGATCTCGACCAGTTTCGCTCCATCAAAAATCTTGAAGGGCAGCGCCTCTTCATGCGTTGCTCGCCCCTCCCGCGCGAAGATGAGGTCGAGCGTGCCTTTGAGCCCAGGGACACTCGCGCCCGTCTGATTGGCCTCATAAAAAGCTCTGGCAATCGGCAGCACATCTTCTTCAAGACGCGGAGGCCGCCGCCAGTCACAGCGCATTCCCTTTGACGGGCAGGTCGAACGGTCAGCCAGATAAAGGTACGCCATTGCTCCCTGATAGGCGACGGTCGCTTGATAATCCTGCTCATCTTCTTTTGGCTCAAGCACGAAGGGGCGCATCCTGAATCCGGTTTTCTCGATCAGCGCGGGCGGCTCATTCTCGCCCGTCGTCGAGAGGGCGTGCGCATCGTCGTCAAGGACAGGCGTGTGACCATGATCGGCGATGAACAGCACATAAGTCTCGTTGAGCGCGCCTGCTCTTTCATAAGTATCAAGCACGCGGCCAATCGCCGGGTCGAGCACCTCTTGCAGGTATTGAGCCTGCTTGTTCAAAGAATCGTCTGCAAAGTGGCTGTACAAATCTATGCCCGGAAAATAGACGACCTGTATAGTGGGCACACCGTGCCGGTCAATCGTCTTAATCAGCTTTTCGACGGACTCTTCGTCAATCTCGCTATAAACTTCCTGCTTGACGCTCTGCTCACCAATGACGCCTTTAGCAACTCCCGCGAAAAGCTCTGCGAGCGCCGTTGGCTGAGGCGTCGTGTATATATCCGCTCCGCGATAAATAGGCGCGAGGGAAACGTGCGCGCGCCTATCAACCAGCTCATAAAGCGTCGGCGTGCGCAGGCTGTTTCCAACCAGACCGTCGTTGAGCATCTGCAAGGTATGCTTGTTTTCCGTGACCGAGACGGGAGCCGGAGCATAAAAACGCATCTCTTCACGCACGAACCATTCGTTACCCGGCACGCCTGTGCGCGCCGGAGGCTCGCCCGTGTAAACGGAAGACCACGCAGCCATCGTCGTCGAAGGCAGAATGCTCAAAGTATCCGGTGCGGCATAACCGTGCGTGTAGACTCCGTCATCGCGGCTGACATCTCCCAAGAGATTCTGAATGCGGCGCGCCTTGCCGGAGCGAATGGTTTGCTGAAGCGTATCCACGCCGACACCGTCAAAGGCAAAGATGAGCACGCGCTTTCCCGTTTGAACCGGGCGCAAATTTTCGCGTAACTGCGTATCACCGCCGGTCGTCGCCAGCTCTGCCAACTCGCTGACGGGCGTGTTGGATTTAACCAGATAGAAGACAAACCCGATGAGCAAGACGCCAAAGACGCCAAGCGCTATCCAGCGAAAAAGAGTCATAGAATTTATATGGATGAGAACAAAATAAGCATCGCTTAAGAAGCTGTTTTTAACAATCCTTCATGCGCCCCGGCACGGCAGGCTATCTTCTCACAACAACTCTTAAGATTGTTCTGCCCCGGCGTCTGTCTTCTCCACCTGAGCCGCGACTTGCGCGACCGTTTTAATCAGCTCGGCTGGCTCTGTAGGCTTGGAAAAGAAAGCCTCAAAGCCTTCGGCGAGCGAGCGTTCGCGGTCTTCTTCTCGCGCATAAGCCGTCAGCGCGATGGCGGGCAGGTGTTTGCCGCGCGCTTTATCTACGCGCCGCAACTCGCGTAACAGATCATAACCGTCTGCGATGGGCATCCCGATGTCGGAGATGAGCACGTCCGGCCTCTCCGCCTCGATGACTTCCAGAGCCTCGTGCGCAGAAGCAGCCGTCGTCACTTTTGCTTCATCACGCTCAAGCATCGCTCGCAGCATCTCGCGCGCATCCGGTTCATCATCCACAACGAGAATGTGCAGCCCTTTGAGCGGCGCGGAAGATTTTTGTTGAGCGAGAGAAGCCTGTTGAGCTTCCCTGTCATCAATCGCTTCGCGCGCGGCAATCGGCAGCGTCAGCGTGAAAGTTGCTCCCATCCCTTCGCCTTCACTTGCGGCCTCAACCGTTCCGCCGTGCATCTCGACCAAGTGTCGCACAATCGCCAAGCCCAGACCCAGTCCGCCATGTCTTCTCGTCGTAGAGCTATCGGCCTGACGAAAACGATCAAACACGTAAGGCAAAAATTCTTTGCCGATGCCCTGCCCCGTGTCCGTGACTTTGATTTCGACATGAGCTTCTACGCGCTGCATTTGAATCCCGACCAGACCGCCGCGCGTGGTGAACTTGACGGCGTTCGAGAAGAGATTCCAAAAAACCTGCTGCAAACGATTCGCATCGCCTGAGATTAAATGCGAGCCGGCCTCAAGCCGCTTTTCAATCTTTATCTCTTTGGCTTCAGCCGCCGGGCGCACGGCATTGATGGCCGACTCAATCAACGCGTTCAAATCAATCTGCTGCACGTCCATGTGCATCTTGCCGGTGACGATGCGCGAGACATCCAATATGTCGTCAACAATCTGCGTTTGCAATTTGGCGTTACGCTCGATGGTTTCGAGGGCGCGCACCTTCCCCGCCTCGTCAAGGTCTGTCGAGCGCAGCATGTACGTCCACCCGAGCATGGAGGTCAAAGGCGTGCGTAACTCATGCGAAACGGTGGCGAGGAATTCATCTTTCATCCGGCTGGCGTCTTCGGCGGCGGCTCTGGCGCGACGCTCGCGCGCGATGAGTTGCACATTCTCAATTGCCACTGCCGCGAGGTTGGCAGCCATCCGCATCGCCGTCACATGCTCTTCACGGTACGCGGCCAGCTCGTAACTCTGCACTTCTATAGTGCCGACGATGCGTCCCATCACGGCCATCGGGACGACCAGAGAAGATTGCGGCATCTGCCCGTTATCAACTCCGACCTTGACGGTCGGATGCCCGCGCATCAAGGCCATATAATCATCCGTGATAATAACTTCGCCGCTGCGGACGGCGCGGCTGTTGGGGCCGTCTTTGGAAATGGGCATCGGCGGAAGCCGCGAGACATCCACATCCGCACCTTCACCCCAAGCGTAAGCGGCTGTCCGCACATCCCGCTTCGGATCATAAAGCGAGACAAAGATGCCTACGGCGGGAACTGATGTGATTGTAAACTCGCGCAACGCGGAATAGATTGCCTGTAGGTCGCGCGCCCCGCCGAGCGCCTGCGCCAGACTCGTAATTCTGACGAGCAGGCGTTCATACTCACGTACCGCGCGCTGCTCGGTTTCGATTACCTCTTTGGCCGCGCGCCCGGAGAGAATGCGCGCCTTAACCTCTGAGCGCGTGATACCGAACAGCACAAGACTCACCATCCCGCCGACCAGCAGGATATACGGCAACAAATTTCTTCCCGACTGATGATCGAATTGCGGCTCGGTCGCAAAGACCGGATACCATGTGCGGCCTGCCAGCCTGAGCGGCGTCGTGGCCGTAAAGCGCGGGCGATAAGAACTATCCTGACGTGCTTGCTCGGAGTCATACAGAAGGGAATCGGGATTAGAAGCGGCTTCGTCAAAAACTTTAAAACCAACCTCATGGGTTTTCTCAGAGCCGAAGATGCCTTCCAATAAATCACCCGCGCGAAAGGGAGCATAGATGAAACCTTTCAGCTTCTCGCGTCGCTCGGCCTCGCTCGTGGGAATCGCTCCGCCTTGGTAGACTGGAACGTAGATCAGAACCCCAGCCTGCTTGGGTTCTTCCATCTCCTGAATCAGCGTGACGCGCCCCGTCGCCGTCGCCTCTCCGGAATCGCGCGCACGCTCCATCGCTGTGCGGCGCACGGTCTCCGTAAACATGTCAAAGCCGATAGCGCGACGATTACGTTCGTCAGGCGGTTCGAGATAAATAATCGAATGATATTCCGCGCGCTCATGTTCCGGCCAAATCTTAAAATCAGTTACTCCCTGCGCACGCAAAGAATTGATGAGCGCCTCTCTTTCCTGCGGCAGGACGCGTGCGCTGTAACCGATGCCCCGAATTCCCGCATAACCGCCTTGCAATCCGAGTCGCTCGACGTAAATGCGAAACTCGTCACGCGTGACGTTCTCGCTGGCGGCAAACAGAGCCGAGCCCGCACGCAGCATGGCGATGTAATTCTCAATCCGATTTTGAATGTTATCTTGTGTGCGACGGACGGAGTTTTCAAATCTGAGACGGTCGCGCGCTTCGCTCTCCGCCGCCACGTAATACATGGCAACGACAGTCAGCAGCATCGTGGTCGCCAGCACGAAATAAGGAGTCCATGCGCGCCACGTCTGTTCGGTTCTTGAGCGAAAGCTAGCTCCCATTGCAAGCAGAAATCCAAAACGAAAAATTCAACGGCTCAGAGTTTCTCTGGCCTGTTACTTGGCTTCTCTCTTGTTTCTTATGTTACTTGATTTCGACTCGCGTGGACACTCTCACAGCATCTCTAGCGTGCGGCAACAACTGCTGTCTCAGGAGCAAGCAGCGCGATGCGTGCGCGCAGGGATTCGCTCTCCTGAAATTCTTGAGGCGAGAGGCGTGTTGCGAGACTCTCCAGCAGGCTGCTTAACGCAAGGCTCTCGTAGCCTGCGCGCTCCAGCCACAAAACAGCTTGCCGGTCAGCTTCCATTTCATAACGCAGCCGCACTGTGTCGAGGCTTGGAGGAAAAGCGAATTGCACAATCTGACCTGTGACGATTGCCGCACGGGTGGGAAAGTAAGCGCGCTCTCCGGCGGTCAGTGTGAGCGACAGCCGGATTAAATGAGCCAGATGTCGCCGCCGGACATGCGCCGCTTCATGCGCGATCACGGCAGCCAACTCGTCGTCGGATCGTGCCAGCTTGACGAGTGTCGAAGTGATGAAGATGCGATTGGGAGGAAAGCTTACGGCTTCGGCTTGAGAGCTTTTGACGATCATGATGTCAGGCACGGGCATCTCAAACGCGGCGCACATGCGTGTCGCAATCCGGTTAAGTCGCTCCTGCATCCTCACATCCCCGGAAAGCGAGTGGCGCTGTGCATAGAGATAAGCTAACCGCTGCCCGACCGCGCGCTCTTCATTAAGCGTCAACGGAGCGACATTGAGCGTCAACGGATTGGCAATATCAGGTTCGGGACGCGCGTTTTCAGTCTCAGCGGTTTCGGCAGCTAAGCCGTTGGAGGCTGAAGAGGGGGCTGGACACACAGCAATACAGAACAGCGCAAAACACGCTGACAGGTAAATCAGTCTCATTTCTATGTCAATCTTAAAGTCATAATAGGGCGAATTCTCCACGCCCGAAGCCCTTCCTGCCAACCATCCTGATGTAATCGAAAAGCTACGTTTAACATGAGGTTTTAGCTACATTTACAGGGGAAAGAATGCAGAAAAATCCCTCTCTGTCGGGCTGGCTACGGACATGGGCGGAGAGGGAGTGTCAAAATTTTGACAAAAAGGTTGACAACGCGGTTATGCGTTGTTAAACTCCGTTCATCAACTCTTGTAAGAGTTGACCCCGACACGCTGAATTACCAATCTATTCCGACACAACCACGCGGGTTTTCACACAGGCTCTCTGGAACGCATTCTTCAGTTTTCGTCTTGCGACGCGCTCACAGTAGCTATCTGTGCCGTTCCCTTTTGAGCCATCAGGTTTTTAACCTTTCGAAGGAGATAGTTACATGAAAAAGCTATCGCAGAACCGCGCCCCGGTTTTTGCTATCGCCTGCGCTTTACTGGTCGTAGGCGGCGCAGCCGTATTTGCTAAAACAAAAGCGGCGCGTTTATTTACCGCCCGTCCCGAAGTCAAAGTCTCTTTGGCCGGGTTCGTTTCGCGCGGGCAGGCGCAGGTTTCCGTCGAGAAGGCTGAAGCTGTCAGCGCGGGCGAAATCGTCAACTGGAACATCCATTCCGATAACGTCGGCAACGGCGCGGCGCACGATTACAAAGTCGTCGGGCAGATTCCCAAAGGAACTGTTCTCGTCGCGGGCAGCCAGAAAGCGGAAGGCCGCGTTCGCGTCACCTACAGCATTGACGGCGGCAAGAGCTTTGTGCCGACTCCGACCATCGCTGAAAAACAGGCTGACGGGACGATGAAGCAAGTGGACGCCCCCGTTTCGATGTACACACAGGTACGCTACGAATGGGCAGACCCGCTCGCCGCCAGCGGCAAACTCAATGCCTCCTACCAAGTGCGCGTGAAATAGACGATTTTGCGCCCCACCCCTTTGTGACCCTTCCTTCGGCGGTTCAGCCGGACAAGCGTTTCATTTCGAGGACGAAAGATAATGAGCAGAAACAAAATTCTCCTGCACACGCGTGCGCTTCCGCGCTTGATTGTGCTTCTTGCCATCACCTTCACTCTTTTCTCAGAAGGTGCAGCACAAACAACTCCCGGCGGCACAGTAATCAATAACCAAGCCAGCGCCAGCTACACAGACGGCGGCGGCAATAATTACGGCACGGTCTCGAACACTGTGACCGTGACGGTTGCCAACGTTTCGGGCTTAGCCATCACGCCGGACGCCGGAGCCAACCCGACGATCGTTGCCGGACAGACGAACGTAGACTATGTCTTCCGCGTGACGAATACGGGTAACTTCTCCGACCAGGTGCGCTTTCTAGCCAATGGTCAGAGCATTCGCGTCGTCGGCGCGGCCACAATTCAGTCCGCAGTGATTTTGGGTCCGAACACAGATATTTTCACCAACGGCGCAGACGTTTTGTCGGCTGCCATCGCCCAGAACGGTTT
>JACMLC010000629.1 GCA_014379795.1 Pyrinomonadaceae bacterium | reverse complement strand
TTGACCGGGACGGTGACGCTGACACTTAAGTTATTTGGCTATTGGACGAATGGCACGCCTATGTACCGCGTCATGAGCGCCATGTATGAGTTCCCGCCGCCCGCAGGCTGAACTGCGCAATTGTGATGCGGAACATCTGCTCGACGCCCGTTTGTAGCTAGTTTCGATGTCCACACGTACTTTGCCTGAATGCTCTCAAGCATTTCGGCAACGCGTTTTTTTAAAGCCCCGCGCTCACAACTAAGGAGACATCCATGCGAAAACTTGCCGGAGCAATCTCCACTTTATTACTCATAGCTTTGTCATCTTCTGCCATTCAGGCTCAATCGCCTAATGTGCAATTTGACCAGGCTTCGATTAGCCTCTTTCATCTCTTACACGTCACCGGGAATTTTACGTTTGCTGGGCAGGGCGTTCTGGTTAATGCCCCGCTTCTGGCAGGTGACGGAAGTGTGACTCCCACCTGTTCGCCCTGTTATGCCGGAGAGACTTACGCCCTTCAAGGCAATATGGGGAGTGTCACTCGCGGGAATTTCAACACATTAAGTTGGGCGAGCGGTGAGTTATGGTACCTATATGGCTTCCAACTGAATAGCCCGCCAATAGTTTTGCCATATTACCGTTCGCGGCTTCCTTTTACCCGGACCTTGCCTGCGACTCTGACCGGCGCATTAAGTGGTTACACACAAAGCCCGAACGCCGTTTCTAATCCGAATCTGTATAAGGTTTTTGAAACTCCGCTTAGCTTTACGGGCACCGTCACAGTAACGTTCATGCTTTGGGGATCGCCCTTTCACGAGTCGAGTTATGGATTCGGGACGGGAAGACCTTTTTACTATGTGCAAAGCATTGTTTACGACTTCCCTTCGCCGGGTGCGCCAACGGAATAATAGTTTTACCCGCTTCTCACATTGACCCGAATCATGCTTTCATCCGGAGAGCAGATTCGGGTCTTTGCTTGTCAAATTCCGCTGCTGCTTTGGCGCATGAAAGCTTCTGCTGCTACTATTGTTGTTTCCTGAACGAGCCGCCGACATCTCTACCGGATAATCGGGGCGAACCTTTGAAAGTGAAGCTAACGTATGTCAACGGAAACGCCGCTTGAGCTGAAAAAAACTGTCAACCTGCCGAAGACCAATTTCGGGCAAAAAGCCAATCTGGGGCAGATGGAGCCTGCGCGCCTGAAGAAATGGACGGAGGCGAATCTCTATCAAATGATTCGCAAGGCACGCGCGGGCGCGGAGAAATTTATACTGCACGACGGCCCGCCTTATGCCAACGCCGACATACATCTCGGCACGGCGACGAACAAGATTTTAAAAGACTTTATCGTCAAGTCGCGCACGATGATGGGCTTGGACGCGCCGTATGTACCGGGCTATGACTGTCACGGTTTGCCGATTGAGATGTACGTGGACAAAAAGCTCGGCGCGAAAAAGGCGAACATGCCGCCCGTCAGCATTCGCCGCGCCTGCCGCGAGCATGCCGCGAATGCTTTGAAGAGCCAGACGCGCGACTTTCAGCGGCTCGGCATTTTTGGCGAGTGGGACAATCCGTATCTCACGATGTCGAACACTTACGAAGCGGAGACGGCGCGCTTGTTCGGTCGCTTTATCGAGCGCGGTTATGTTTACAAGGGCGCGCGTCCGGTCTACTGGTGCATACACGACCAGACTGCGCTCGCGGAAGCGGAGGTCGAGTACCACCAGCACACGAGCGATTCCGTCTATGTTAAGTTCCCGCTCAAGAGCGATCCGGCGTTGATTGATGAGAAGCTTGCTGGCAAAAATGTTTCCTTTCTCATCTGGACGACGACGCCGTGGACGCTGCCCGCTAATCTTGGCATCGCAGTGCATCCTAATTTCGAGTACGCGGCGTTTGAGCATGGCGATGAAGTTTATATCGTCGCCAGCGAATTGGTCGGAGCGGTGGCCGCGAAGTGCGGCATCGGGGCGACGGATGAAGAAGGCAAAGCTGCTCCAATTGTCTTAGCTCGTTTTCCCGGCTCAAAGCTTGACCGTCTTGAATGTCGTCATGCGTGGCTTGACAGAACCTCGCTTGTAATGAACGGCGAGCATGTCACGCTCGGCGGTGAAGCGGACGCGGAAACGGAGCTTGATGTCAAAGATGCCCAAAAACATTCGACCGGAAAAGCCGGGACGGGCTGCGTTCACACAGCGCCCGGTCACGGCCACGACGATTTTGTCATCGGCAAACGCTACGGGCTTGAGATTTATTGTCCGGTTGATAACGCGGGACGCTTTACGAGCGAGGTCGAACGCTTCGCGGGCATGAGCGTTTTTGAAGCGAATCCGAAGATCGTAGAATTTTTAAAGTCGCAGGGCGCGCTGCTCTTTAGCGAAAGCTACGAGCATCGTTACCCGCATTGCTGGCGATGCAAGAACCCCGTCATCTTTCGCGCGACGCCGCAGTGGTTTATCTCTATGGACGCTGAGAGCAACCGGGGCGAGCTTGAAAGAGACGAAGACGGGCGCGTGCGCTCTAATTTTATAGAGAACGAAGTTGACGAGCAGGTGCAATCCTTGCGCGCGGGCGCGCTGCGCGAGATAGAGCGCGTCAAGTGGATTCCCGCTTGGGGAGTTGACCGGATGCGCAACATGCTGACGGGGCGACCTGACTGGTGCGTCTCGCGGCAGCGCGTGTGGGGCGTGCCGATTCCGGTCTTTTACTGCGCGGGCTGCGATGAAGCGATTGCGGATGCGGCAATCGTCAATCACGTCGCTGACATTTTTGAGAGCGAGTCCGCCGATGCGTGGTACGCGCGCGAAGCCGTGGACTTGTTGCCAGACAATTTCAAATGCCCGAAGTGCGGCGGCGCGGAGTGGACTAAAGAGACGGACATTTTGGATGTGTGGTTTGACAGCGGCTCGTCCTCCATCGCCGTGCTTGAGCGGCGCGAAGGCTTGAAGTGGCCTGCCGATGTCTATATCGAAGGCGGCGATCAATATCGCGGGTGGTTCAATTCTTCCCTGATGGTCGGACTTGCGGCGCACGATGCCGCGCCCTATCGCACGGTGCTGACGCACGGCTGGGTCGTGGACGGTCAGGGCAAGGCGATGCACAAGTCCGCAGGCAACTCTGTCTCGCCCAATGATGTGATGAAAGATTCCGGCGCGGAAATCCTGCGCCTGTGGTGCGCTTCGAGCGAGTTTACGGAGGACGTGCGCTGCTCGCCGGAAATCCTGCAAAGAGTTTCGGACGGCTATCGAAAGCTGCGCAACACGGCGCGCTTCGCGCTCGGCAATCTACACGGGTTTGACCCCACGCGCGACGGAGTGGCCGATGAAGAACTGATGGAGATAGACCGCTATGCCTTAGCAGAAATGGATGCGGTGACGGCGAAGGTGCGCGCGGCTTATGAAGCTTACGAGTTTCATACCGTCTATCACGCGCTTTATAACTTTGCGACGGTGACCTTGTCTGCGCGTTACTTCGACATCATCAAGGACACGCTTTATACGGCTGCGCCGAAGTCTCTGAAGCGGCGTTCGGCTCAGACTGCGCTGCATCGAATTGCGAGCGCGCTGGCGCGGCTGCTCGCGCCGATTCTGGTCTTCACGGCGGATGAAATCTGGGAGAACTTGCCGCAAGGAGCGGATGAGAGTGATGCTGTCTTGGCTTCGGTTCATCTGGCGGAGTTTCCTGTTGCGCTTGGAGAAAGCAGGGCTGAGCTTTCATCGCGCTGGACTCGCCTGTTTGAGATTCGTGATGCCGTATTGCGCTCGCTTGAAGATGCACGCAATGCCAAGCTGATCGGCTCCGCGCTTGAGGCGCGCCTGAACCTTTCTGCGAGCGGCGAGACTTACGATTTGCTTGAGAGCTACAAAGACGAATTGCGTTACATCTTTATCGTCTCGCAGGTTGACCTGACGCGAAGCGCAGAGGGCGAAGGCGTCGGCGTCCGAGTTGAGCGCGCAGAGGGCGAAAAGTGCGAGCGATGCTGGAACTATTCCGTGCGCGTCGGCGAATCATCGCGGTATCCTGCGGCGTGCGAGCGGTGCGTGGAAGCCCTGACGGAAATTGAGGGGAGGCAACGGCTTGAAAGTGAGTGAAGTCGGCTGGCGCGTAGGCTATCTGGTCGCGGCCTTCGGGATTTATATAACCGATCAGGCGAGCAAGGCCTGGGCTGCGCGCGCGCTGCGCTACAATGATTCGCAGACGGTTATCAACGGCTTCTTTGATTTCGCTTACGCGGAAAATCGCGGCATCGCGTTCGGACAATTTCAGGATGGCGGCTCGTTCGGTCGCTGGCTTCTGGTCGTGCTGGCCGCAGCCGCAGCCGTCGCCGTGCTCTTCTATTTCTTTCGCACGCCGCGCAATGATGACAGGGTCTTGGGCGCGTGCGCGCTCTTGCTCGCGGGCATCTGCGGCAACCTGACGGATCGCGTGCGGCTCGGCTACGTCATAGATTTTATAGACTTGCATTGGGGCGCGCATCACTGGCCGACCTTCAACGTCGCGGACGCGAGCATCTGCGCGGGCGCGCTGCTTCTGGCTTTCGACCTATTTTTTGAGCGCAAGAGCCACAAGGCGGAGGCTGTAGAAAAAGAGACTGAAGCGAGCAGCTAGGCTGTCAGAACCGCCTGCGGTAGCGGGCGGGAGATGGCAATTGCGGATTTCGGATTGCGGAATGCGGATTAAAAATCAATTTGTCTTTCAATCCGCATTCCGCAATCCACAATCTAAAATTCAAGCAGTCCTTCGGGCGGGTCGACGCGAATTAATTTCGCTTCCGGGTCAACCTCGACGCAGATGCTCTCGGCGAGCGGGATCAAATGTTCGCGCTCCGCATCCTTGATGACGAGCACGGGAGCCGCGCCCGTATGGAGCACCTCCGCGACGCGCCCCAGTTCCCGTTTGTCAATTGTCTCGACGCGGCAGTCAATCAACTGCCAATTGTA
>JACMLC010000628.1 GCA_014379795.1 Pyrinomonadaceae bacterium | reverse complement strand
GCCGTGGACAGGCGAGCGCACTTCCGTTGTTTGATTATTTTTATCTCTGACGCGCGCGAGCATCATTCCGACTTTCGCCGGAGTGCCGACGGGTAAGACGCTGCTGATAGCTCCCTCAACCGGAGCCGTGAGCGTGTAGGGTTGCAGCATCGAGCGCAACACCTGTAAGCCGCTCGCATCATTGAAAGCAACCAGCGAGAGCGCGGCGTTGCGCTGCACAATCGGCTCTTTGTCCTGCACGAGATTTTTGAGCGCGGCGCGAAACTCTTCAGCCTGATTGTCTTTGCCCATCAGCCATGCGACGTTCGAGCGCAATTCAACGACATTGCTTTTTGACAGCGCGACAATTTGCGGATACCAACGACGCGCGCTCCCATCCTTTTTATCAAGCCGCTCGGCGATCTGCGCCAGCGCGTGCTGGACGTGGCGCGGCTTCTGCTCATCCGACAGGTATTCCGTAATCTTCTCATCGCTCAAGTCGCGCCCGAACCATGTCGTGTACCATGTCAGAAAAGGCACGATGATAAAGAGCGCGGCCACTACGATCAGAGGCCACGACATACGCTTGCGCGCAAGCTGTTGCAACTGCGGCTCATTCTCAGGAACGGGATGTGAATTATTGCCCGACATCAAACGCCCAAAAAAGCATCCTCTTCATCATCTGGCAGGATAGAATTGGTAGAGCATGAGATACACCATCACGCCCGTCACTGAAACATAGAGCCATATCGGAAGCGTCCAGCGCGCGATCCGCCTGTGCTTATCAAACCGCTCGCTGAGGCCGCGCCATAAAGTAATGATCGCCAGCGGCGCGATGACGACGGCTAAAACCGTGTGTGTCAGCAGGATCGTAAAATAGACAGGGCGCACCCAGCCCTCGCCCCTGAAACGTGTCGGCCCCTGTCCCAGATAGTAAACCAGCAAAGAATGATACGTGATGTATGAAATGAGAAACAGTGTCGAGGTTGCAAACGCGGCTATCATGCACTTGCGATGAGCTGTGATATTTCTTCTGCGGATAAAGATAAAGCCTGCGATGAGCAGCAGCGCGCTGATGGAATTTAAGGTGGCGTTTACGTGCGGCAGAGCATAGATATAATTCATCAGGGAAAACGAAACAAACCTTTTGCTTTAAATTTTACAAGAGAGAAAAGCATTCTGCTCTTTACGTCCTTTGCGCGTTTTTCCCTTTGCGGTCTTTGCGGTTAAATTGATTTTTAACGCAAAGACCGCAAAGAGTTAAGACGCAAAGAGTGCAAAGGAGTTAATGCTATTCCTGCTTACTTCTCTACTCAATCTTCTTTGCGTAACTGAACATTTGCGCGTGCGGCAGCTTGTCCCGTTTCGGTCAGCGCATAGAAATCATTTCCGCGCTCTTCCAATAAACCCTCTTTGACCAGACGCTCGACCGTATCGAAGACAGCCGTGCGCGCTTCCGGGTCATTGCCGCCCGCTTCGAACAATTCGTGCAGGTCAAGCGTCTCTTTCCCGTACCGCTCGAACATCCCCAGCACATGCAAAGTCGTTTCATCCATCTTGACAGGAATTTTTTTACTCTTCAACTTTAGGCTGCGTGCGCCGCATTACTTCCAGCATCTTCTTCACATCATGCGGCATCGCGCGCTTTGCCGCGCCGCGTCCTGTGGCTTTGGCTTCGGGCTGTGCGCTCGTCGTCACGCTTTGAGCTTTGGCAACCGCAGTTCCCTTTGCCACACCGCCCGCTCCGGGCAGAGCTTTTGCTGCCGCCGCGCCGTGAACTTTCTTAGGCTCCTGCGGTCTCTCGAATCTTTCAGAGTATCCGCACCGCTCGCATTCCCACAGCGCGAAGACTTCCGTCGGATCGCCCGCGCTCTGGTACACTGCGCGATTGGAAGGAATGATCTTGCCGCCGCACACAGCGCAGGCGCGCCCGCGTATGGTTCGGACTGCCACGTCCACGTTGAATTCGTTGACGGTGATTTCAGTGTTCTCTGCCATTGAGCTTTTCCTTAAGATAGCTGAAACACGATTTAGTTGATCAAGCTTTCGTTCCGGTCTTCTCTGATATAACGCTCTATTGTTTTAAGCAACGCATTCAACTGCTCGCCCGTTTGCTTCTGAGATTCAGCGAGGACTTTCTGAGATTCAACAAGCATTTTCTGAGTTTCTAAAAGCTCTCTTTGCACTTTAACTGTTTCGCTCACGATATTAACGAGACCGGCAAACGCGCCTTCAAGGCGGGTCATGCGCTCGTCTGCCTTTTCCATATTCCCGGCAAAGCTCTCCTGTTGCTTAATCACGAACTCCATCAATTTTTGGATTTCTTCGTTGGTCATGACAACATCCTTTATCTAAAGCTTCTCAGAAGGGATTATACCAATAAAGCCATGCAGAAGCTTAGCGTGAAGGGATGACAAGATTCACGAGGTTTCGCTTATTCCACATTGACAATTTTCAGCGTTCCTTCTTCGCGTTGCGCTCGCAATAATTTCTTATCAAACTTGCCGACGCTCGTCTTTGGAATTTCCGGGATAAAAGCCCAACGCTCAGGCACCCACCACTTGGCGACCTGCTCTTCGAGAAAGGTGCAAAGCTCTGCGGCGCTCGTCTGCGCGCCGTCTTTCAAGACGACGCAGGCCAGCGGGCGTTCATCCCAACGCTCGTCCGGCACGCCTATGACCGCCGCTTCGACGACATCCGCGTGAGCCATAATCTCATTTTCCAGCTCGACAGAAGAAATCCATTCGCCGCCGGATTTGATGACATCCTTTGTCCGGTCTGTGATTTGAATATAACCCTTCGCATCCACAGTGCCGACATCGCCTGTGCAGAGCCATCCGTCCTTGAATTTGTCAGACCCGTCTTCGCCGTAATAACCGCCAGTGACCCACGGGCCCCG
>JACMLC010000627.1 GCA_014379795.1 Pyrinomonadaceae bacterium | reverse complement strand
GCGCTGTGATTCGTTGGAAATGATGTTGAGAAACTCGCGCGATTCTTCGGGAATCGTTTCGTCCATCGCCAGCAGCTCGGCAAAGCCGTTGATGCTGGTAATCGGAGTTCGCAGCTCATGCGACATCAGCGAGATCATATCGCTCTTGAGCTTTTCGTATTCTTTGATACGCGTCACGTCGCGCACAGTGAGGGCGAGGCAGAGCGGCTGCGACGGCGCGCCTCTTTCCGGCTCTTCACTTTGCGGGCGTTCTGTGACGAGGGCGATGCGCAGTTCCAGTATTTGATTGCGCTCGACGAAATGCAGCTCGCGCTCGTAGGCGTCGCCCGTTTGCAGCACGCGCCTGACGGCGATGGATGGCTCGTCAAAGACGCCCGTGCGAAACAGATCAAGCAGGCCGAAGAGGTCTAGCTTGCGTGCCAACTCTTCGGTCAGCCGCGCGGCCTTGAGCATCGCCGGATTGACGTAAGCGAGCGTGCCGTCAAGATAAGCCACAGCCTGCCCGTCAGAAGTTTCCGAGAGCGCTTGCGCGCCAAACCTCTGTTCGGTGAGCAGGCCGCTGACGACGGCGAACGAAGCCAACCGACGCTCCGAAGATTGGCCTGAGATAAAGTTATAAAAATCTTTGTCTAGAATCTGCTTGCGCGCCTCTTCGCGCTGAAAGTTGCGCGCCATCTGCGCGCTGACCGCGGCGAGGAGCGGGCGGTCGCTCTCATCAAAGCCTTCGTACAGGCGCACGAGCAACGCGCCCACCGCGCGCCCTTCATGCCGCAAGGGAAGCGCGATGCTCGCAGGCCCGTCGCCCGTCTCGTCTGTCATCGTCAGCATCTTGCCTGTCTTGACCGCGCGCTCGCACAACTCCACGCCCTCGCGCCAGACGAAATTGGAATTCGTCTCATTTGATTGGCTGGCGGAAGCACGTAGGCGCGCCGCCGGAGCCAGATGGTGATTCTCATCCGGATGAAAAATCACGGCCTCTTCGAGCGGCAGCACTGTCTCAAGCAGCCGCAGGCCGCTCATCAAACGCGCATGGGCCGTGCCACCTTCGAGCGCATGCGTCTGCGCCGCCACGCGCCGCATGTTGCGCGCGAGCATCATGTCAACGTGCCACAAGCGCGCCGTCTGCACCAGAAAGGTCGCGGCCAGCGCGGCCAGCGCGGCAGGCGCAAAAACCACGTCCACCTGTATGTAGTAGGAGCTGAGAAAGCTGGCGATGCACCAGAGAATAATGCCGCTGCAAATATAAAGCAGCGCCCGCCGCGCGCCCGCGCGCTCGACCGCAAAGCCCGCGACCATGCCCGCAGACAAAATCAACAGCAGCGCAATTCCGTATTCCGGCTGGGAAACTTCTGCCGCTCCCGCCGGAGGCGCGAGCAGAAATGCGTTTTGGACTGAGACCAGCACGCCTGCGTCCCACAGCACACAGATTAAGAGAGCCGCCACCAGTGACAGCAAGAGCGAAACGACAAGCGTTTGATTAGATATTGTGTATCTCAAGATGATCGAGGGATTGAAAGCTTGAGGAATGATTTTAAAAGGACGGGCAAACACATGCGAGGGAACAATTCTCGCAGGCGCAAGCATTATGAAGGAAAAGCGCCTTGCGCCGCAACCCCTTTTTCAAGGGCTATCATTCTGCTTGGTTAAAAGTGCATTTAGCTTGGCTGTTTAACTCTTCGCGCGCCCGATAAGAGTGAACGCAAAGCGAAAAAGAGAGCCGATAACAAAGCGGAACCGTGGCGCGAAAGCTTTTTTATAGCGAATTGCAATTGAGCGTAGCCGCAAGTCAGAACCGCCTGCGGTAGCGGGCGGCTCTTCAACATGGAAGACCCGCCCGCTACCGCAGGCGGTTCTGACCCGCGGGCAGTTAGCCGCTTCTAAATTTCAATGCCTCTTGTCCCTCCCGCTGATGCCGGTGGAGAGACGACGGCACGATGCGTTTATTGGTTGAAGCGATAGGTCGTAAACTGCGTATCCATCCGCGTATCCTGCCCCACCGTGAACATATCCATACAGGAATCGTCCGTGTAGTCCATGAAATTGCGAATCGGGTCAAGTCCGGGTTTGTTACGGCAAGAGTCACGCCCCACAGGACAGCCAAACGCGGGAGACTTTTCGGCTGGCGTATCAGAGACGGAGTCTCCGTTCCCATTACAACCGCCCTGAAAAGTATGATACAGCCCCATCCAGTGCCCGACTTCATGTGTCCCCGTGTCGCCCAGATTGTAAGGCGCAGCCGAGCCGCCCGGCAGCGACGAGTGGAGCAAGACCACGCCATCCAGCTTCGGGTTGCTGTTATAGCTTGACGGGAAAGTAGCCCAGCCCAGCAGACCGCCGCTCGGATTGCAGGTGTAAATGTTCAAATCATCAGCCGTCCCCTGCCTGAGCGCGTTCTTCATCTGGCTTTCAGTCGTCGAGCTGGCGCAGTTGTTGTACCAAGTGGTGTTGGTCGTGCGGTCTGTGCTGACGAGAGTGAAACTCCAACCCGTGTTGGCGTAAGCAGCGTTCAGCACGTTGATCTGATTCTGAATCATGGTTGTTGTTACGTCGCCATTAGAGATGCCCGTGCCTCTGTTGATGACATGGAAGTAAACATTGATCGTGCCGCCCGTCGCGTCCGTTTGATAGCCGGTGGCCGCCCTCTGATTTTGCTTGAACAGCTCGATTTCACTTTCAATCTGTTCCATGCGCTCGGCTGACAAATTTTCGGTCGCGCACCGCGCGCCGCTTTCGATGAACTCTTCGACATTCGTCCACCTGTAGCCGTTCAGCTCAAACCCGCCTTGCTCGCTTTTCGTCTCCTGTATGGTGTTGCTTGACTGAGTGGTTTGCTTCTCGGCCATTTGCGCGAAAGCGAAACACGCCGCCGCCAGTATCACCGCCGCGATGACCATAAATTTTTTCATGTGAACGTCTCCTCATCTCAAGTGTGAAGCCTTTTCAAGGCTCTAGGGTTGGGAAAATTTTTCGCCCAAGATCAAGTGGCGAAAGATAAAAGGATTTTCGCCGGTGCACACATCTTTTCGTCGGGTCGTCTGTTCCGCAAAAGTAGCATGTGACGCGATTATCAACATTTGTCCCTAAATTGAAAGAAAATTTCCGGTGAAGCTCAAATGGATAACAGGGCTTTCAACAGTTCTGCTTCTTCATCAGCAAACACGGTTCTCAAATCCAGCAGGACTTTATCTACGGCAATCCGTGCGATGACGGGCGGAGTCGAGCGGCGTAAAGCGTTTTCGATCTCGTCCGCCGAGAGGGTTTTATGCGTCAATGCCAGAAGCGTCGTCTGCGGGTGCGTGGTGGGCGCAGAGCCGCCGCCGATGGCGGATTGCCCTTCGATTATTTCGCACTCAAGAGAAAGCGAGTCGTTGTGCTGTAAGCGTGCAAGAAAGTTGCTCGCGCGCTCAAGCATCTGAGTTGGAGTCTGTGCGAGCATCCGTAGCGCGGGGATTTCATCGAAAGCCGTGCCGCGACGGTGTGATTCAAGCGTCGCTTCGAGCGCGGCAAGCGCGAGCTTGTCTGCGCGCAGGGCGCGATAAAGCGGATGCTTTCGCAGACGCTCGACCACTTCTTGCCGCCCGACTATCAAACCCGCCTGCGCCGCGCCGAGCAATTTGTCGCCGCTGAAAGAGACCACATCCGCGCCGCTCGCGATGGATTCACAGATGACCGCCTCGCCTTCCAAGCCGTAAGGCACAAGGTCAAACAGCGCGCCCGAGCCTGCATCTTCATAGAGCGGCAGCCCCGCGTCGTGTGCCAGCTTTGCCAACTCCGCCAGCGCAGGCGTAGCCGTAAAACCGACGATGCGATAGTTGGATGGATGCACGCGCATCAAGAGGCGCGTCTGCCCGGACAACGCACGCCGGTAATCTTCGAGGCGCGTGCGGTTCGTCGTCCCGACCTCGACCAGTCGCGTCCCAGACTGAGCCATCACATCCGGCACGCGAAAGTCGCCGCCGATCTCTACCAGCTCGCCGCGCGAGATAATCGTTTCGCCGCCTTGAGCGAGAACGCTCAGGACGAGCAAAGCTGCGGCAGCACAGTTGTTGACGACGAGCGCGTCTTCGGCTCCGGTCAACTCTGCCAGTAACTTTTCCACACGCCCGCCGCGCCGTCCACGCTTGCCCGTTTCCAAATCGTATTCGAGCGTGCAATATCGCGCGGCTTCCTCAGAGACACGGCGGCGCGCAGCTTCGGAGAGCGGGGCACGCCCTAAGTTCGTGTGGATGATGACGCCGCTCGCGTTGATGACGCGGCGCAAGCCCTTTGCACGCTCGCGCTCGCAGGCGCGCTCAAGCATCTGTGCCGCTTCCAGCAGCAATCCCTCACGCGTCAGGTTGCCGTTCGAGGCTGTCGTCTCCTTTCCCGCCCCCTCTTGAAGCCGCTCGCGCAACTCTTCCGTCACGTTGCGCGCCAGCGTCGCGAGATGCCGCGCGCCCACCGCTTCACGCAAAGCGCGCACACGCTCTGTCCTCAGCAGCGCATCAACCGACGGCAACGCACGCAGCAGCGAAGATGAATCCTCTTGAGCCATGACCCTTATCGTAAAGGCTAACTCGATTTCCGTAAACACTTTCGAGGCAGTTTTCAGTTTCCAGTTTTCAGTTTCCAGTTATTGGGAATTGGCTGAAAACTCAAAACTGAAAACTCAAAACTAATTTTGTTGACACTGCGAAGGCAAAACGCCTAGACTCAAAGATGCGCGCCCCTCCGCCCCGCCTGAGCGCGTCGCAATCAAAGTC
>JACMLC010000626.1 GCA_014379795.1 Pyrinomonadaceae bacterium | reverse complement strand
TCGTGCCGGGAATTGAGTATTTCGCGCTTCACGCCCGCCATCACCAAGGGCGAGATCGCGGCGGCGAGCTGCTCGTGCTGGGTGATCTGGGCATCGCGCAACGCCAGCGCGATAATCTGCGACACGCTCTGCTGAAGGCGGTCGTCGGTGCCGATCCGTTCCTCGTGACGGGACACAAGCTGCTGCACTTGCGTCAGAACGCGGCGTTCCTCGCCAAACAGCAGATCCTTGATGCGGCCGACTTCGGCGGCCTTCAAAGCAACATCGGACATGACCGTCACAACTCACTGTAAACGTTGGCTCCGATGAATTGGAGCGTATTGAAATACGCTATCAAGCTGACGCAAAAGTTGCAAAGAGATTAAAAATCGCCTGTGGATTGCAAAAGACTTAATGCAATGAAAGAATCATTGTATACAGAAACTGTGCGATTAGGCTTATCATGCCTGTTGTGTGTGTAAATATAGGTCCGTCTTGAATTCAGAATTACACATGATTTGAAGTCATTCACCGCATCAGTATCAGCCTTTACGCAAAATCCCTCACTAGCTCCCCCGCCATATCTGTGATGAATTGAGGTTATCGGAAACAGAAACGCCAGGCAATGCGCAAGTGTTAACGGCGATTACTTTGAGGGCAGATCGTGAAAAAACTTGATCCAGACAATAGCAACGGTTTTTTGGACAGCTCAGCAGGGTTTTTCGCCGAAAGCCAGACTCACGCCATCAGTCTTGCGCGTATGTTGTCCTTCGCGGCAGATGAGGCGAAGGAACTTGGGGCCGATGACTGCTATTTGCTGGTGACCCTTGCTCTTCGCGATCTCAAAGAGCAGTTCGGGCTGAAATACGACGATATTATAGAGATGTGCCCGGAACTAAATTAAGCCGGGCTGGTTTCTGGACATTGTCCGGACAGGCCACACGCTCCATGAACAGGCGACGCGCGGTAAAATCATTTCGAAAATCTTCGCGCAATTCATCGCCTGCTCCTGCCTTATGGTCAGGAACTTAAAACTCAATAATCGCGGGGTTGGTTGAGTTTAGGGGCGTGTGGTCTATTTTTTTATATTACTTAAGTCGGCCCGGACATTACCGCGGCTTCGTCTTTGGCTGAATCGACCCGGTTTCGGCTGCGGCCTCTCCCGAGAGTAAAAGCTGGTTTCCAGTTACCCCTTCCGCAAGATTGGGTTTCACCGGAAAGCGCTTGCTCGCAGTCGTGTTATTGAGGCGCGGCGAGCCTTTATGAAGGGCGCCGTTGACGAAAACGCGTTCGGTGCGCGCATAATCGACCGATCCGCCCATTTTGCTCAGGTCGAGAGGTTCCGTGCCGCCGACCGGCCTGCCGGTGAAAGCGACGGTCCGTATGGAATCGCCAAAATTGATTTTTGCCAGCAATTCGACGTCCGGCAGGTAAGCTGTATTCGAGACGACGTGGACGACCTTATAGCCTTCGGCTCTCAAGCGGATCAGGAAAGTTTCCAGTCCGTCCGCCGTCACTTTCTTGATGTCGTGAAAAAGTATGATGCCTCGGCCCATACGGCGCAGCCGGTTCATCGTGTCGTCGACAAGCCGTTCCGGCGTCATGTCCGCTGTCGTATCGCCAGAAACCACGTCCACCGACCATACCGAGATATTGCGGGCGGCCATGTAGGCGTTGAGTTGCGGTGAGTCATTGAGCCCCGGATAACGGAAGAACGGCGCGATTGGCGCCCCCAGAGCGTAGCTAACCGCCGCAAAGCCCTTTTCAATTTCAAGCTTGGCTTCCTCGTAAGGAATTTTGCCGATATCGCGCTGATGAGACCAGGTATGGGTTGCAATCGTGTGGCCACGCCGCGCTATGGATTTCAGCGTTGGAGCATTGAAAAGCGCCATGCGCCCAACGGCGAAGAATGTTGCTTTGACGCAATAGCGGTCCAATACGTCCAGCACTTTCCCGGTATGTGCGGGAAGAGGGCCGTCATCGAACGTCAGAACAACTTCCTTGTCCCGAAGCGGAGCAGTCTGGCTGTATTGCAGTTTGCCGAAACGGGCGCCGTCGTTTTGCTCTATGGCGATCGTGCGGGTGATGCCGGATGTCGAGGCGTCGTCGACGCAATCGCGTGCCTGAGTTGCGGCGGGTAACTGGGCTAACAGCGCACACACGCACGCAAAACCAATTGCTCTCATTCGCCGCTTCCCCAACTCAGAAAATCACCATGCCCTGCTCCTAACCATCATCGCGGGCCTGTCTGGTGACAAGCCCTATTTGCTCCAAAAGGCGGATTGACGGCGTGCTGTTGACTTTTCGTAACACGCCTTAGGTGAATCGATTTCGCGACGATCAGGAGGTGGGGCCGAGCTTTTCGGTCAGGTTTTCAAACTCTTTGCGCAAGGTCTCGTTCTGGAAGACCTGATCAAAGCCAGGGGCTTCAGGGCGAAGCAGCGCCTCGAACGAGGTACGGGCATTATCCATGAGGGCGCGCAGCTCAAAGCTCGCCTCAACGGTCTCATAGGTGTTGTCAGCGATTTCGAGGTCGTGGATTGTGCGGGCGCGCGCTTCCGCAATGCTGCGGCGCTGTGTTTGAAGATAGTCCCTATAAAACAGCGCGACTTTCTCGGCTAGGTTCTGTGATTTGATGTTTGCCTCAAGCGCGCGCCGCTGGTCGGGCCGGTTTTGCGTGGCGAGCAGTTGGTAGGTCTTTTCGCGCGCTGTTTTTATGCCGGCGAGCACGGTGTTGAGCTTGACCATATACTCGCCGTCGATCTTCTCC
>JACMLC010000625.1 GCA_014379795.1 Pyrinomonadaceae bacterium | reverse complement strand
TCAGGCGGCCAGTATAGAGAAAACTTCGGCAGATGCGTTCGGATTATAGCCGCCGCCCGAATGAAGTCAACAATAATTTTGGAATTAGCGAAAAAGGCGCTGATGGATTTCTTCTGTCCTGTAGGGACAAATGACAATAGCCCAGCGATTCATCGCCGGGCTATTGTCAATCGTCCCTGACGGGACTTTTTAAACAGCTTCTTATCTTGACCTTAATTAGTCCCGACCGAGCATGCTTTCTGTGCCGTCGCTAAAACTTCTCTGCGCGGCTCCGCTTCAGTTGAATCCGGAAGCGGGGTCGTCTCTTGCGGCGCACGCGTCGGAGATGTCTTAACCAGCGCGACGCCCGCGAGGATGATGGTCGTCGCAGCCATCACACGCCAGCCCAGCGGCTCTGCCAGCACAGCCCATCCGAGCAGCACTGCGATAACGGGATTGATGTATGAATACATCGAAATCAGCGAGAGCGGCAATTTCTGCATCGCATAAGTATATGATCCGAACGCCACGATTGACCCGAAGACGATCAGATAGGCAAAGGCTGAAAACGACCTCGCGCTGAAATGGATCACGCGCCACTCGCCAAGCGTCGTCCCCAAAAGCGTGAGCGCAACGCCCGCTATCAACATCTGCACAGCCGCAGCCATGAAGGGCGATAAATCCGTCTGGTGATGTTTCGAGTAAACCGAACCCGCAGACCACGAAGCACAGCCGACCTGTATCGCCACCGCGCCCAAAAGGTAATAACCGTTCATCGCTGCACCGAACAGATGCGGCGCGACCAGCAATACCAGACCGCCGAAGCCGATTAACAATCCGACAATCGCGCGTGCCGAAGAACGCTCGCCGTCACGAAAAAATCTTTCCAGCCCGACGACCCAGAACGGAGAGGTTGCGACCAGCAAAGCGGCAACGCCGCTCGGCACCCACTGTTCCGCCAGCACGACCATCCCATTGCCGACGCCCAGCAACATCAAACCAATAACGATTTGAGATACCCACTCCCTGCCTTTCGGAAGCCGCGCGCCGCGAGAGAAATAGACGAACGGAAACAGCAATGCGCCCGCCGTCAGAAATCGCAGCCCTGCGAAGAGCATCGGCGGCAGAGTCTCCAAGCCGATGCGAATCGCCAGATAAGTCGTGCCCCACAAAAAACAGACGGCCAGCCATGCGCCGTATGCAGCCAGTTGTTCCCTTCTCGTCATGGCCTTACACAACCCTTTCCCGTTTAATAGACAGACGCGAGGTCTCCTTGACCGTATTCAGCACGATGGTCGTGCGCGTCGAGCGGATGCTCTTAAACTGCCCGAACTCTTCTTTCAAAATCCTGTACAAGTCATTCGTATCACGCGCACGCACCTTGACCAGAAAACAATCTTCGCCAGCCAGGTGATGCAATTCCTGCACGCTCGGCATCGCGGCCAGAAGCGTCGCCGTTTTATCCGCTTCTTCCACCACGTCATGCTGGTCATCAACCCGCACGAAGATAAATGCCACCAGTCCCAGCCCCAAAGCAAGCGGGTCAATCAAAGCCATGTAGCCTTTTATCAACCCGCGCTCCTCAAGCCTCCTCACGCGCTCAAGGGTCGCCGAAGGGGTCAACTCCACAGCTCTCGCCAGATCAACGTTCGACATGCGGCCATCCTGCTGCAACAGCTTCAGGATTAACTCATCCTTCTCGTCCATCTTATCCTCCGCGAGGCATTTTCAGCCGCCCTACATCCCATACGCAAAGCTGCGGTCAAAGTTGCTAAATTTTGATTATTGTATGCCTACTAGCTCATTCTGTCAAATTTTATTCTCTGTGTATGGGTGATGTCCGAACTTTCGCTAGCAGGCAAGACGACAGAATTTGTCACCAAACCAAGACTTGACAAAGACGGACTCAAGATTTATTATCCCTTCATACTCAGCAGCCGAAAAGATTCGCAGACAAAAGCTTTTTGGCTGTCTTGTGAGCTTCAAAACAGATATTATTTAAGGAGGAAGTTCAGAGATATGAGCATCGTTCGTTACGACCCGTTCCGCGATTTGCGTAGCCTGCAAGACGAAGTCAATCGCCTGTTTTCGACCAACCTTTCACGCACCTTTGGCGAAGAAGGAATCGCGCGCGGGGCTTGGAATCCAAGCGTTGACATATACGAGAATAAAGACCAGATCGTGCTCGAAGCAGAGTTGCCCGGCATGAAGCGCGAGGATTTCGATCTCTCGATTGAGAACAACGTCATCACCCTGCGCGGCGAGCGGCGTTTTGAGAAAAAGGAAGAGAGCGACAACTATCACCGTGTCGAGAGGGCTTACGGCTCTTTCGCGCGCTCCTTTACGCTGCCGCAAACTGTGCAAGCGGATGACGTGACGGCTGAATATCGCAACGGCGTGCTGAGGGTCACAATGCCCAAGCGCGAAGAGGTCAAAGCGCGCCGCATAGAGGTCGCCGGCGAAAGCGGCGAGGCCAAAGGCGCACGCACCATCGAAGCCAAGGCCGAGAACGTCAACACGGAAAACCAGAAATCCAAGCAAGCGTCCGGCAGTTAATCAACCGCCGGTGCCTCTGTGAGTGACAGGTGACAGGCCGAGGCTTTTTATCCTGTTGCC
>JACMLC010000065.1 GCA_014379795.1 Pyrinomonadaceae bacterium | reverse complement strand
TTGGCTCCCGGCGCATCGCAGGTCGCATCGGTCGGGCTTGAGCACATCGAATCATAATGCCCGCTGACGACATAGATGCGGTCTGCGGAAGCATCTTCGGTTCCGCGAAGCGTGGCGACGACGTTGGTGATGATGGTCGGCTGCGGGACCCGCGTGGTTTTGGCCTGTTCATAAGCTTGCTTTTCGACATTGAGACGCCCGCCCGATGCGGCTCTGATTTTAAGAAACTCGTTGTAAATCCAATCGCGCGCCGCGCCGATGCCGCGCTTCGGGTTGTCTTGCTCGGACAGGGTGTTGCGCGTGCCGAACGAGACGAGCATGCGAATCGTGCGCTCGATGTTGCGCGCATCTATTTCAGAGAGCATCCGCGCCACTTCCGCATCGCGCCGGAAGTTTTTGGCGGACACGCTCTCTGCCTGAGCTGATGCGCCGCGTCTTTTCTGTGCGTGCGCGGGCGTGAGCATGCTTATCAAAATTCCGAAAAGCGTGATGGCGGCGGCGGCGCGAAAAGCTCTGCGAGGCGTGATCGTCATTTCGAGTTCCCTTCTCTCTCTATCTGCCTAAAAGTTTATTTGTGACGTTCGGTCGGCTCTCTGTACGCAGGCTCGAACGTGCGTGTCGTATGCTCTGTGACACTCGGCATGCCTTCGGGCAAGGCTGCTTGTCTAGCCTGATACAGCTCGCTGGTCACAGGCGGTTTCAATAATGGCTGCTGAGCTGGCGGCTGGCCGGAAATTGTGGAACGCGAGAGCAGGCGAAAGATCATGGCAACGAGCGCGACGATTGTCCCCAGTCCAACGATGACCATCCATGTCAACGCCACCGCGCTGACGCCCCTTTCGGCCAGATTCACGACCCCGCCGAAAATACTTGCGACCATAGCAATGATAGTCACAGCCATCGCCCAGCTAGGACCTGTGAGATTGATAACTTTTGGCTGCACAGCCGTCTGTGAATTCAAAACATTGCCACACCGTTTACAGTAAACGACTTCGAGCGTGGCTTCCGTGCCGCAGATTGAGCAATACATTTAAAATCTCCGTTCAAAAAAGTTTCAGGCAGCGTAGCCAGAGTGAATGCAATGGCTGCTATATCATCAAAGGAGCTTCGTGTTCAAGGCAAGCTGCTCTGCGATACGAAGCGCGCCCAGCACAAGTTCATGTAGAAAGTTTTAACGGATTGTAAATGAGGGTGGCTCGTGTCAGAACCGCGGCTGCTCGGCCATCAATAGATGCGATAGGCTCTGCCCTTCCAGACAATGATAACTTCGCCGCGGAGCTGGTCTGCGATGGCGCGCAGCCCCGGCTCGTCCGCCGCCAGAGCGCGGTATTGATCTGAGTTGCGCTTGACGTTGGTCGTCGCCTGCGATTTGTAAGCGGTGTCAACCCATGCGCTGCCGCGCCTGACAAACTGTCGCCCACCGGCTCGTCGCGTCTCTCCCGGTTGGTTGGAGATGTCTTCCCTCTCTACGCGGTTATCCACTTCAGTCTTAGACACACTCGCAGGCGGAGATTGCGCTCTGGCTCCCGCACGCTTGCGCGCAGTAGTAGTAGTAGCGGGCGACTCCTCTTTGGCAGGCCGCCGCTTACTCTCCGCGCTCGCGCCGCTCTGTTCGTCATAGTTCCGGTCATCGTCCGCGCGTTTGTTCGCAAGGCTCGCGCCGGACGCAGATGAATCCACTCCGCCGACCTGCTTATTGTCTTTGAGTTTATCGCTAGTTGTCGAAGCCGTTGTGTCCTGTCTGCCGGTTTTAACCGCCTCCTCATCGCGCGCAGGCTCTGAGGCTTTGCCTGCCAGCACGCCCCCCGGAACAGCGGCAGGAGCAGCAGGAGAGTCTGAAGGCCCCTGCACAGGCGCAGGCTGGCTTACGGTTGCGTCAGTCGCTTCGCCGCCGGATGCCGTTGGCGGAACAACATTGCCGGACGCATCCGGCTTGCTCGCCACGCTCTCCGGCGGCGTCGCAGAATTGGTGTTAGTGACTTTCTGATCCGTCACCGTCGCGTTTCTATCTGCTAATTGTCCATCGGAATTTTGATTCGTAGAGACGTTCGACGATTTCTCTGCCGGTGTCGTGACGCTCATCTCGCGCCTGTAGCGAAACACTGTAAAAGCGATGGAGACAAGCCCGACAAGCAAGACTACAGAAGCCGCATAACGCAGCGTCCGTGGAGCAAACAGAGCGGACAGCCGCGCGCCCCATGAACGCGCAGGCGCAGTAGTGGTGGAAGAAGCGACATTCTTAACAGCTTGCCTCTCAAGTTCCTGCGCGACACCGGAAGTCATCACCAGTTCCGTCACGATTTTGCGGCACGCGTCGCACTCAGCCAGATGCGCAGCGTAACGCGCGCGCGCCGCTGCGGGCACGGCATTCTCCGAAAAGGCGTTCAACTCGTCCGCGTCCAGATGCGTCATGCCGCTCACTTTCGCACGCACGCCGCCGCCGCTCTCGTTATGAAGAGTTGAAGCGATTGGCGCAGTGGCTCCACGCCGCGCGTGACGGCGTAAGAGACGGTCTATTTCCATGTTGGGATCGAGTTTC
>JACMLC010000064.1 GCA_014379795.1 Pyrinomonadaceae bacterium | reverse complement strand
GCTGGTCTCCAATTCAATCATGCGCTCTTCCGCGCCGAGCACGTGCCGCTCCCATTCTTTCAGCTCTGGCGTTGTATAACGCTCGGCGTTGGTCAGTGTCTGCCGTCTTTCGTAATCTTCGGGAACGCGCGCTGACGCTCCCTTCGAGACTTCTATGAAATAGCCGAAGACATTATTAAATTTTATGCGAAGAGAAGAGATGCCTGAACGCGTGCGCTCGCGCGATTCGAGTGCGGCAATCGTCTGCTTGGCATTGCGGCTCGTGGCGCGCAGCTCGTCCAGCTCCGCATGATAGCCGTCGCGTATCACACCGCAGTCATTCAAATTCGCTGGCGGCTCATCGCAGATCGCGCGCGTGATAAGCTCTCGAATTTCCGGCAGCTCATCTATGCTCTCGTATAAAATTTGCAACAGAGACGGTGCGGCATCCGATAACGTCTTGCGAATGGCGGGAACCTGATCCAGTGAAGAGCGCAGCGCAACCAGATCGCGCGGCGTCGCAGTGCCTAAGTGTATGCGCCCGACGAGTCGTTCAAGGTCTGCTATCTCTTTTAAAAGCGCGCGCAGTTTATCGCGTTTGATTTGAGCGGTGAGGTCTTCGACAGCATCAAGCCGCGCTTCAATCTCGCCGCGCCGCATAGAGGGACGCATCAGCCACGAGCGCAGCAGTCGCGCTCCCATCCCCGTCACGGTCTTGTCAATCACGCCGAGCAGGGAACGAAGTCGCCCGCCTCCGCTCTGGCCTTCGACCAGCTCAAGATTGCGCAACGTGACCGCATCCAGCACTAGATAATCCTGCGCCTCGAAATAGCTGATGTCTGTGATATGCTCTGCGGCTGCGCGCTGCGTCTCACGCGCATAATTCAAACATGCTCCGGCGGCGCGAATCGCTTGATGCTTTTCGTCTAGGCCGTAACCCGATAACTCGCGCGCTCCGAACTGCCTGCACAAAAGCGTCGCGGCGCTCTCTTCCTGCCACTGCCAATCATCCAGCGGAGTCAAAGTGATATTTTGGACGGGAGCGAAATGCGTCGGCGGCAGGATACGCGCGGCGGGAGAGTCTTTCGCTGTCTCATCATCAGAGATGGGAAGCGAGCTAGTGCGCGCCGGATTGCCGAAAGCATCCTTGACAAGCAAGGTGAGCGAAGCCGGAAAGAGCAACTCGCGCGGAGCATAAGATTCTATATCCGCGCGAATCCGCGCCCAGCTTTCCGCCCCCGAACCCTCCGTGACGCTGAATTCTCCCGTTGATAATTCCAAAAACGCCGCGCCATAGCTTGAGCCGCTGCCGCAGATCGCGGCCAGATAAACGGACTCGCGCGCGTCCAGCAGCTGCGGGTCAATGGCCGTCCCCGGCGTAATCACGCGCACCACTTCGCGCCGCACCAGCTTCTTGGTTTTGGAAGCGTCTTCTGTCTGCTCACAGACAGCGACGCGATAACCTTTGCGCACGAGCCTTGCGATATAGCCTGCTACGGCATGATGCGGCACTCCGCACATTGGAACGGGTTGGCCGCGCTCTTTATTCCGCGCCGTCAGGGTAATCTCCAACTCACGCGCGCCCGTCACAGCGTCTTCATAAAACAGCTCGTAAAAATCGCCCAGACGGAAAAAGAGGAGCGTGCCCGGATGCTGCTGCTTTAGCTCCTGATACTGCCGCAGCATGGGTGTGGAGGAAGTCGTTGTCATAAGTTATTCAGAAGCGAGAGGACAATCGCCCCTCGCGTGTAGATTTCACCTGCGATCATGTGCCGGAAAAGCCTACACGCTGGAAACATGAAGCGCAAGCGATTAGCCACAGAGACACAGAGACACAGAGACTGCAATAAAAATTGCAATCAGCATTGCCTTTATCAACTTCTGATTCTCCGTGTCTCTGTGTCTCTGTGGCGTCTCCGATGCATGTCTAAAAGCTTGGGAAATGAGCGAAAACTGCTTTAATCACAGTGGGTTAGTTGACAGGCGCGCGGCGGGCATGTTAATAAGCCTCTCGGTCTGGCGCAAAGAAATTCTGTAGAGAGTCCGGTTGATTCAAACAGGTCAAGGGTGCAGGCGGTCGGAAGCCATAAATTTTTTTCTTATTGAATGAAAATTTTTAGATTTTCCGCTTTTAAGACTCATCAAACTTCCCGTCCGGCTCGCCATCAACTCCCCGTGGCGTTGGCGCGTGTGAGCGTCAAAAAAACGTCTCATACTAAGCCTTTAGACGTAGTTGTGCTAAACTAACTCTTTCAATTGCTTGAGGACTCGGAAATCGTTTGCGCCCGTCCGGCAAATTTTTGAAATCGCTCGCTCTCTAAAACAAAAGGTGTTGAAGTTATGAAAAGAAATATAACGGCTCTGGCTCAAAGGTCTGTCTCGTACATGGCGGCTTTAATCATGGGGTTGATGATCGCTGTTTCAGCCTCTCCCTTGATGGCGCAGGAAGCTAAAGATAACACTGCCGCTCCAACGGATGCAGCCGCTTCGCCTGACACGGCTTTAACACGCTCTGCGATGCAGTCGGACGAAAAATATCGTATCGGCGCGGGCGACGTGTTGGACATCCGCGTTTTTAATCGCCCGCAGCTTTCGCGCGAAGCCGTGCGCGTCGAATCGGATGGTTTTATCTACATGCCTTTGCTCGAACGCCCGATTCGCGCGGCGTGCCGCACGGAGAGCGAGCTGGCGAAAGAGATCGCAACGTTGTACCTGAAGTACCAGCGCAATCCTTATGTCAACGTCTTTATTAAAGAGTATAGCTCGACGCCCGTCGCTGTCATCGGCGCGGTGGAAAAGCCCGGACGTTTTCAATTGACGCGCCGCGTGCGCTTGCTGGAACTTCTCGCCTTCGCGGGCGGGCCGACCCTCAAGGCCGGCGGCAAGATTCAGATAGCTCATACCGGAGCCATCTCTTTGTGCGAATCGCCGGCAGAAAATTCGGAAGAAATTTTTGATTTCTACTCGTTGAAAGAATCCATGAAGGGCAGCAAGGAAGCCAATCCTTTCATCCAGCCCGGTGACATCGTTTCGATTCCCGAAGCCGATCAGGCTTTTGTGGTCGGCAATGTTGACAAGCCGCAGCCGGTCTTGCTCAAAGAACCCGTCACTGTCTCGGAAGCGATTGCGATGGCTGGCGGGACTCTGCGCGCGACCAAAATGAGCGGAATCAGAATCGTTCGCAAAGTTGAAGGCAGCATGACCAAAGAGGTGATTCTGGTTGACCTGAGCGCCATCAACAAACAAAAAGCGCCGGATATTTTGCTGCTGCCGAATGATGTGGTCGAAGTCCCGACCAACGAAGGCAAGATTTTAAGAGACAAGATAATTAGCGCCCTGACGGGCAGTCTCGGCAGTGTCCCTTATCTAATCAGGTAATGAATCTCACGCTTTGCAGGAAACGGCGAAGCGTTAAGCTTAACTTTAAACACCGCGCATGATGCTCGAACGCGCTTTACTTTGACCAAAGCACTACAGGTGATCTGATGAAAGAACGTAGCGAACTCGTCGTGAACGTCCCGGAAACAAACGAGCTGGCTAGGCCGCTCGACATGAAGGGCATCCCGGCTTCGACCGTCTACAAGATGGACACAGGGGGCGAGGAATCCGCGCACCTGCTTGATTACTGGCGCTCGATTCGCAAGCGTTTGTGGCTCGTTCTAGGTATCGCAGTCCTGATTACCAGCCTGACTGCCATCTACATGTCGCGCAAGCCGGATGTGTACGAGGCGAAGGCGCAAGTGCAGGTTGACCTTGAAAGGGTCAATCCCGCGCTCGGCATGAAGGACAGCCAGATTATCGTCAGCAACTCAGGCAGCGACCCCGCGTACTTCAATACACAGTTACAGATTTTGACCGGGCCGGGACTTCTGCGCCGCGTCGCCAAGACTCTCGATCTCGAAAACAATAAAGAGTTTTTAAAACTCCCGCCCGGCGGGCAATCGCGCTCAACCTTTCAAAGATTCCTGAGCGTGATCGGTCTCGGCGAAAAAGAAAAACCGAAAGCCTCTCAGGAAGAGATTCCGCTGGCTTCTTCAAATGAGCCTAATTCGCAGCAGGAAGACATGGCGGAGGTCAAACGCCTCGCGCCCTTTGTTGAAGCCTTGCAGAAAGGCTTGAGTGTCGAGCCGGTCAGAGAGAGCCGCCTGACCGTCAAAGACACGCGCTTGATTAACCTGACTTTCCGTCATAACAATCCAGACATCGCTGCCAATGTCGTCAACTCCATCGCGAATACTTTCGCGACCTCAAACCGCGAGAGAAAGACCGAAACAAATCAAACGACGGGCGATTACCTGAAAAAGCGCATTGCCGAGCTACAGTCCGATATTCGCAAGGGCGAAGAAAAACTGGCTGATTATGCTAAAGCCAATGACATTGTGGCGATTGATAAAGACCAGAACACAGTCTTAGAACGGTTGGCGGGACTGAGCCGGGATTTATTAAAAGCTGAAGGCGTGCGGAAAGAAGCCGAGTCAAATTATCGCGCCGCGCTCGTTCCCGGAGCGGCTCCGGCTCTGGCCGCAGACAGTAACGCCAAACGGGTGGTTGACGAAGCGACCATCAAGCTGGTTGAGTTGAGGCAGAAGCGTGAAGAGCTGCTGGTTGAAAATACGGAGGAATGGCCTGAAGTCAAACAGGTTAATAAGCAGATCGAGCAGCTTGAAAAAGCCATCGAAGATGCCCGCACCAATTCCGGTGATGTGGTCGTCACAAATCTGGGAACGAAATATCGTCAGGCTGTGGCGACTGAAGACGCTTTTCGCAAAGCGTTCAACCAGCAACGCAGCGCCGCTCTGAATCTCAACGAAGCCACCATTAACTTTAAGATCATTCAGCAGGAAATTGACACCAAAAAAGAATTGCTGAACGGCCTGTTGCAGAACGAAAGGGTGAACGATGTGGGGGCTGCCGGAACGCCCAACAACATTTTTGTGGTGGAGAATTCAATCCCACCGGACGAGCCTGTGGGTCCCAGACGCCTGATGAGCGTGATCGCAGCGCTCGTGCTGTCGCTCGCCTTTGGCGCGGGTCTCGCGCTCTTTCTTGAATATCTCGACGATACTGTGCGCTCGGCGGATGATATTGAAAATCTCCTGCGCCTGCCCGCGCTCGCGGTTATTCCTTCCATCGAAGGCTCGAAGGGACGCCGCCTGCTGGCAACCGGCTCAGGCGCTATGAGCCAGAACGGTAACGGTAACGGCGATAACGGCGATGGCCGCTCAGAGCTACTAATCAAGGCTGATTCGCGCTCGTCGCTTGCAGAAGCTTACAGGCAACTGCGCACCTCCGTCCTGCTTTCGACGGCGGGGCATGCCCCGAAAACTCTGCTCGTGACATCCAGCGTGCCGTCCGAAGGCAAGACTACCACCGCCGTCAACACCGCCATCAGCCTGTCGCAGACCGGCGCGAAAGTTCTGGTCGTGGACGCGGACATGCGCCGCCCGCGCCTGCACAATATTTTCCAGATTGAGAATCGTCACGGCTTAAGCTCTATTCTGTCCGCAGAGATGACTGAAGCGGAAGTGTTGACGATGGTCACGCCATACGAGGACAGCAACCTGCACCTCTTGACCTCCGGGCCTGTCCCGCCCAATCCGGCTGAGCTGATCGGCTCTGAACAGATGCGGCGTCTAATCAGGGTGCTGGAAAATAACTACACGCATATCGTGATTGACTCGCCGCCGATTGCTTCATTCACAGACGGCGTCTTGATCTCTTCGATGGTAGACGGAGTGTTGCTGGTCGTGCATGCGAACAAGAGTTCGCGCGGGATTGTGCGGCGTTCCAAACAGTTATTGCAGGAAGTGGGAGCGAAGATTTTCGGCGTCGTGCTCAACAACGCGAACCTACGCTCGCAGGATGGCTACTATTACTATCAGAGCTATTACCATCAATCCTACTACAAGGGCGGCGAGTCGGATTCCGGAGACCATATCGCAACCGGAGCGTAGAAGAAACTTGCAAGGGCGCGTTCGGGGATTTAGACAGCCCCCCAACGCACGCCTTGATTCGTCTGCACGCCATTTTGCGCGCTCGCTTTTTCAATCTCCGCCAGCTTCAGGTCGTGTTCAATCATCAAGCCGACCAGAGATTTGAAATCCACTTTTGGCTCCCAGCCGAGAATCGTGCGCGCCTTGGTCGCATCGCCTAACAGCAAGTCAACCTCTGTCGGTCTGTAATAGCGCGGGTCAATTTCTACGTATTGCTCCCAGTCCAGTTCAAGCCGTCCGAACGCTAAATCCAAAAATTCTCTGATGGTATGAGTCTCGCCGGTGGCGACGACGTAATCATCCGGCTCTTCTGCCTGCATCATCATCCACATGGCCTCGACGTAATCGCGCGCATGTCCCCAATCGCGCTGCGCGTCCAGATTGCCGAGGTACAGCTTTTCCTGCAAGCCGAGCCTGATGCGTGTCGCCGCGCGTGTAATCTTGCGCGAGACAAAAGTCTCGCCTCGCCGCTCCGATTCGTGGTTAAAGAGAATGCCGTTGCAGGCGAACATGTTATACGCTTCGCGATAATTGACTGTGATGTGATAGGCGTAAACTTTCGCGCACCCATAGGGCGAGCGCGGGTTGAACGGAGTCTTTTCGGTTTGCGGAGTCTCGGACACCCTGCCGAACATTTCGGATGAAGATGCCTGATAAAATTTCGGGCGGATGCCGACCTCGCGAATGGCCTCGAGCAAGCGCACAGTCCCTAAGCCCGTCACCTCGCCCGTATATTCGGGCACGTCAAAACTGACGCGGACGTGCGATTGCGCGCCCAGGTTATAGATCTCATGCGGCTGTGTGTTTCTGAGAATCGTATTGAGCGAGCTTGAATCGTTCAGGTCGCCATAGATGAGGCGCAGGCGCGTTCCAGTCTCGTGCGGGTCCTGATACAAGTGGTCGATCCGTTCGGTGTTAAAAGAAGATGAGCGGCGGATGACGCCATAAACTTCATAGCCTTTTTCCAATAGCAGCTCTGTCAAATACGAGCCGTCCTGACCCGT
>JACMLC010000624.1 GCA_014379795.1 Pyrinomonadaceae bacterium | reverse complement strand
CTTGAGGACTACGCTTTTTACGCGGACGGCCTCGCCGCCTTGTATCAGGCGACTGGCAAGCTGCGCTGGCTGGAAGAAGCCGTCTCTCTGACCGAGCGGATGGTTGAAGAGTTTTGGGACGAAGAGGACGGCGGATTTTTTTACACCGGCAAGAGCCACGAAGAATTGATCGTTCGCACAAAAGATTTCTTTGACAACGCGACGCCTTCAGGCAATTCCGTCGCCGCCGAAGTCCTGTTAAATCTCGCAGCCCTGACCGGCAACGAGAGCTATCAACGCAAGGCCGTGACGCTCTTTCGACTGTTGGGGAATTACATCAAACGTTATCCGTCAGCGTTTGGCCGCGCGCTCTGTGCGCTCGATTTTTATCTCTCGACGCCCAAAGAGATTGCCATCATCGGCAAGCCTCTAGCAGAGGAAACGCTCGCTTTGTCTCGCGTGGTCTGGCAGCGATATTTGCCGAACAAGATTGTGGCGCAGGCTGTTGAAAATGATGCTCATGCGGCTGAATTGGCGCCGCTCTTACGTGAACGACCGATGATCGAGAATCGAGCGACGGCTTATGTCTGCGAGAATTATACCTGTCAAAAGCCTGTCACCAATCCCGAAGAGCTTGCGGAGCAGCTTATACCAGCTTGCGAAACAAAATAAGCAAGAGCGGGGGCAAGCCCCTCTTCCCGACCTGCTAATCAGCTTGGCTTGGATGATTCAATCTAAAAGGTCTCATGGTCAGGAAGGGCGGCTTGCCCCCGCTCTTCTGCTTCACCTGCTACCTTATTTTGTTTTGCAACTTGGCTAAAGTTAGCGAAATCCAGTTTGGCATTCGCAAAAGCATCTTCAAAAATATCTTCTTTCCTATCGGTTTGTCTCTGCTAACTATTTCCAGCTTGACGGTTTAGCTCAAATAAAGTAAATTCATATTGTTGCTAAACATTGTTTGGCAACAGCCGGTCTGTTTTAACGACCTTTCAAGCTGATTTATTTCCAACCATTTAACTCGTTCTACTAAGACGATTTCTTCTCTTCCCTTGTGAGACCGCTTTCTTGAGAGGAATCTTACAGCCAATGCCACAAAGCAAATGGAAAAGTGCGGGGCTGCTGGGCGCGACTACGTTGCTGGCTGCGCCGCTCCTCGTCATCTCGCTGCTTTCGCTTTCGAGTCTTTCGCTGTTGGGCTGGTCTGGACTGCTCCCGTGGATTGCTATCGTTGTTTTAGCGGTGCTGTCATCACAATTCACAGTGACGGTCTCGAATGCAGATGGCATTGCGCCCAGCCGGAAATCTGTCGCGGAAACTTTTGTCTTTCTGGCCGTGATGATTTACGTTGCGCCGCCAGCCGAAACGGTTGCGCCTGCGACTGTGCTGGCGGCTCTGGTGAGCTTTCTCTCTTTGCGCGGCACGACGAATCGCCGTGTGATGTTGCTCAATATGGGAGCGGCTGTAATATCCACTTACGTGGCCGCAACGCTTTACGGCGTGCTGCTTTCTCTCTTTACAGATTCGACGACATGGGAAGGCCAAGCCAGCCCGCAATTTGGCGCGATCCTGTTACCCTTGTGCGCGCTCGTCGCGGTTCAATACGTCTTGAGCGCAGCCATCACTTCCACTTACTCGGCTTTGAAGTCCGCCAAGCCTACAATCATCTTCTCGCGCGAGAGCCTGATCTGGACGGCGATCACGCAACTGGCCGGAGCAGCTTCCGCTACTCTCTTCTACACAGCATGGCAGGGCGGCGGAGTGTCTTTCGTCTTCGTCGGACTTTTAATCATCGGGCTAATTTACCTCCTGCATAATTTTAATGAGCAGCGCGTAGAGGAAATCCGTCGCGCCGAGAAAGAAAAGTCACGCCACATGGAAGAGATGGCGGCGCTGCATCTGAACACGATTGAATCGCTCGCCATCGCGATTGATGCCAAAGACCAGACGACGCACGGCCATGTGCGGCGGACGCAGGTTTATGCAACCGAAATGGGAAGACTGCTCGAAGTCAGCGAGGATGAGGTACATGCCCTGCGTGCGGGCGCGCTCCTGCACGACATAGGCAAGCTGGCTGTCCCGGAATACATCCTGAACAAACCGGGCAAGCTCACCGAAGCTGAATTCGCCAAGATGAAGATTCATCCAACGGTCGGCGGCGATATTCTCAAGCGCGTCAACTTTCCCTATCCGGTCGAAGATATTGTGCGCTATCACCATGAAAAGTGGGACGGCACGGGTTATCCAAAGGGTTTGAAGGCCGAAAAGATTCCGCTCGTGGCGCGGATTATTTCGGTTGTGGATTTTTATGATGCGACGCGTTGCGACCGCCCTTATCGTAAGGGGATGAAACGCGAAGAATCGCTCGCGCTCTTGGCACAGATGGCAGGCGTTTCTTTCGACCCGCGCGTGGTTGATATGTTCACGGCGCACGTCGAAGAGTTTGACACACTGATTGCCTCGCAGGACATTGAGGAACAGGTCGCGGCGGAAGAGACTGTTGACCAGACCACCGCAAGACCCGACGCGGG
>JACMLC010000063.1 GCA_014379795.1 Pyrinomonadaceae bacterium | reverse complement strand
GTAGCCAGTAGCCAGTAGTCAGTAGCTTCTCTTTGAAGCTGGAAGCTGATTACTGGCCGTTGATTACTGTGCGTTGGCTTTCAAGATTTTTTGATGTCGGCTTCCTTGTTAGCCGTTTCGATATGCAGTTCGGCTGCGGCCTCTGCGGGTAGGCCGTAGGATTCCGCTTCCGATGGATAAGCTCCCGTGCGCACGTCTTCGGCAAAGCGGCTGATGGCGTCTGTCATCGTCTCGCGCAAATTCACGTACTGGCGAACGAAGCGCGCGGTCTTGTCGAACGTCAGCCCCAGCATGTCGTGCAGCACCAGCACCTGTACGTCGCAGTGCATTCCCGCGCCGATGCCGATGGTCGGAATGCTGATGCCCTCTGTGATGATCTGCGCGATCTCGCGCGGCATGACTTCGAGGACGATGGCGAAAGCCCCCGCGTCTTCCAGCGCATGCGCGTCATCAATCAAAGAGCGTGCGGTCTCAGCCGTTTTCCCCTGTACGCGATAGCCGCCGAGCTTGTTGACGGACTGCGGCGTCAAACCGATATGACCCATCACGGCAATCTCTTCATCCACCAGCCGTTTGACTAAGGGCGCACGCTTTCGTCCGCCTTCGAGCTTGACCGCTTCAGCCCCGCCCTCTTTGACGAGGCGCAAGGCCACGCGCACGGCATCGTCCGCGCCCGTGTGATACGAGCCGTAAGGCATGTCCGCGACCAGCAGCGCGCGATGCACGCCGCGCCTGACTGCGCGCGTGTGCGTCACTATCTCTTCAACCGTCACGGGGATGGTGTTGCCGTAGCCCAAGACAACGTTGCCGAGACTGTCTCCGACGAGGATGATGTCTATGCCCGCTTCGTCAACGACGCGCGCGGTCGGGTAATCATAAGCCGTCAGGCAGACCAGACGTTCGCCGCGCTGCTTGCTGGCGCGTAAACTGGGCGCGGTCACTTTCTCAGGGCGCTGCGGTTTGAGATAAGCCATCTTGTTTCTTTCTCCGAATCGGAAACCAAAGCGACCGAAGATACAACTATCGGTCGCCGCGAAACATTTTCAGCTATTTTGAATTCCGGTTGCGCAAGTGGCTAATTATAGGCGAGCCGCGCAAAGGCAGCAAGGAATAAAAGAAGACGTTGATGTCCAAAAGGGTTGTTGCCGCAAGCAAATTATTGCGCGAGGCTGTCCATGAATTCTTTGAATTCCACATAGTGCGTATTTTGCCTGAGCACATTACGGCGGAACGTGAGCGGGTGAGTTTCATAAGCTCCATGAACCACGACATTGCCGGACAGGCTGCCCACGTCATACATGCACACGATGATGCTCGGAAAAAGTTTCGCCGCGCCCGTGACCCTCGCTTCAAACGCGAGAATGTCTTTCTCCAGCGGCCAGTTTGGTCGTCCCCATCCGATGTTACCCAGCAAGCGAATCAGCTTTGCGCCTCGTTCCAAAGCACCCGTGAACGAAGCCCCTATGTTCGCCAGCATCGAATCTCCATCAACTTCACCGCCAAGCAGCGTCAGCCTGCCCGCAGACACCAGCGCGCCCACATCGAACCCGCGCCCGCTCAGAAGATTGCAGACCTTTTCGTTAGCCTCTTCGTAGCCGAAAATCACACAATGATCTTCGCCGCGCAAACCTGCTTCAAGAAAGCGCACTCCCTCTGCGAACTCTTCATCGGACTGCCACAAGTAAGCAATGTGGTCGCCCGCTGAAACCTGTTCATCTCTGATACCCAGCTCTATCGCCCTGTTGTGCATGCTCTCCGAAACGCTCCTGATTGAAGTTGGATTGCAAGCTATTATAGCATCTTGTTGAATCCAATGCGGGCAACCGCACGCCCCGCGTTACCCGCCGCCCGCGAGCAGCAGTCAGACCTGAACGCGTGGAAGGATGATAAGAGTAATGCTATTGAGCGATGGTTTCAGATGATTTGCAGGGCGCGCGTCAACTCTGCCCGGTCGGCTCATAAGCTGTGAGCAATTGGATAATGCCCGGATTCTGCAAGGCCAACTCATTCCGTGCATATTCGATTGCCGCCGGCAGCTCTATCTTTTCATTCACGTACAAATTCACAGCCCACATTGCAGATGCTCTATCTCCCGTCGAACAATGAATCAACAGCGGCGTCTGCTGCTGCATGATGCATTCGGCAAAGGCTGTCGCCTGCCTGTTAAAGACATCCTGCTCCATCCCGTGGAGGATGGGAAAGTTGAGAAAACCGATGCCCATCCCGATCAGATTAGAGCTTTCCTTTAGATCATAACCTTGCTCGGAAGGGTCTCTGAAACTGATCACGGACAGGATGTTCGCCTGCTTGATGTCGTCCAGCCCCTGCGGGTCTGTGGGCTGTCCGGTCACATAATACTGCCCCAGATTAAAGCAAGCTCCGTCAACCGAAAGGTTACACTTGGCGGGGGAATTTCCGTTAGCCATAGGCTCTCCTTTTTGAGAGATGTGATTGGAAAAAGCCAAGAACAAATACGCTTCTTGCGGCAGACAGTCAAGCTACTTTGAAATTTAATCAGTCTACAAACTCCTTTGCGTTCTTTGCGAGAAAACTTTGCGGCCTTTGCGTTTGAGAGGAAGTTTGAACGCAAAGGCCGCAAAGAAGTAAGACGCAAAGGGCGCAAAGAGAGAGTTGAAATCTATCAAGCAGCATTGCTTACTCTTGTCTCCAACGCTTCACTTCTGAATCATCACAGAGTTCTTTCAGTAATTGATTAACGCTCTTGGCGAGCGTGGGATGAAGCAGTCCGGGTGCAAGCTCTGCGAGCGGTGCGAGGACGAAGCGGCGCAGGTGCAGGCGCGGGTGCGGGAGCGTGAGAAATTCCGTGTCGCGTTGCTGTGCGCCGTACAGCAGGAGGTCAAGGTCAATCGTGCGTGCGCCGCGCAAGATTTCGCGGCGGCGACCCAAAGCGTATTCGACGCGCAGGAGGCGTGCGAGCGTTTGTTCGGGCGAAAAAGTCGTGACCGTGAGTTCAGCCACCATGTTGAGAAACATGGGTTGCTCCAGCACGTCTACAGGCTCCGTCTCGTAAATGGAAGAGAGGCGCGCAACGTGTATCCCTGCTTCCATCATTCCGCGCACGCCCAGCAATAAGTTCCCGGCGCGGTCGCCGAGATTCGAGCCGAGACTGACGTAAGCTTTCGGAGAGTTCGGAGTCTGGAGTCCGGAGTCTGGAGTCATCGCATTTAGTTAGAGCGCGAGCAAATTTTCGGGTAGTGGGTCAGTTTGAAGATTAAGCGTATGAAAGGTTCATATCTAACACCCTAACCAATTATCTTCAACCGCTTGAAAAGCCAAGACGACAATCTGTAACAAGCATATATGAATGCGCCCCATATAATGCTGTTTACGGCGGTAGCGAGCCACCACTCAAACGGTATCGGGTAAACAGGATTCTTAGCTAGTAATATTGTGGGTATCGGTGTTGTAAGAAAGTTATTTATTGAGGCAATAACCGCATCGGCTCCCGTAGCTTTTTCTCCTGAATCAAACCAACGTTGAAATACTATATTTGCGTGTGGCTCAATCATGACGCAGAGCTTGAAATGGACAACCGCAACGATGATTGAAGGGACAATTGCAGCTATATCGAGAAGATTGCAGATGCGCCGGATTTTAGTCATTAGTCCCTCCTGTAAATTTCGTTGGCATTGTACAATTTGAATCCCATCGCTCCATAATGCTTTTGACTCCTGACTTACAAGACTCATGACTCAGCTTATCGCGCTTATCTGGTTAAAGTGGAGGCTGTTTCGCAATGCGATGCGGTCGGGCAAGGCCGCGTGGGGACGTGCGGCTTCGTTGCTGGTCATGTTGGCGGCGTTGGCTTTGTCTTTGATGTTTGCTCTTATCGCGGGCGCGGTGGGCTGGGCTTTGGCGAGCGCGGATACCATTTCGACGCCGGACAAACTCTTCAATGCGTTTCTGGTTCTCACTTTTATTTATTTGATGTGGGTCGTGGTGCCTCTGAGCACGGGCAGCGGCAGAGAGTTTGACCCGGAGCGACTGCTTTTGTATCCGGTCTCTTTGCCAAAGCTGTTTATGTTTGATTATGTGAGCGACCTGACTTCGCTGGCTTCAATCTTCGCTCTTCCTGCGATTGTCTTCTACTCGATAGGCGCGGGGCTGGGCAGCGGGAATGTTTGGTCGGCAATTCCGGTGGCGCTGCTCGCAATGGCATTCGGGCTGGCGTTGTCAAAGTTTGTGAGCACATCTTTTAGCTCTCTGTTCAAGAGAAAGCGCGGGCGTGGCGAGACTTTGATTGCGTTGGTGGGGGTGGTTATCGGGCTTGGAGGAGCTTTTCTGGGGCAGATCATCCCGCATCTCATGAGCAGCTCAAGCCCGGATTTACCGGGATTGCGTTGGACGCCGCCGGGCGCGGCTGCCATCGCCTTGATGCAGGATTCGCGTGACGGCTTTGCGGGCGAATACCTGCTGGCGTTATCAACGCTGGCGGGCTTCACATACCTGCTTGTCTTGCTGACATACAAAATTGCGCGGCGCGCTGCGCTCGGAATGGGCGGGGCAAAACGCGTAGCGAGCAAAGCGAAAGAGGCTTTGCCCGTCGCACAGCATGCGGGCTGGCATCTGCCCTTCGTCTCAATCGAGCTGAACGCGGTGATTGAGAAAGAGCTGCGCTATGCGATGCGCAATGCACAGTTGCGCGTGTTGGGAGTGATGCCTCTGGTCTTAATCGCGGTTCGCTTGATGCCTTCGAGATGGCAGGGCGGAGGAAGCGAGACGCCGCCGGGTTTGGAGTCTTTTGCTTTTTATAGTGAAGGCTTGATGGCGGCTTTCGGAGTCCTCTACGTTTTTCTGCTGCTCTCGTCGCTGGCCTGCAATAGCTTTGCTTTCGACGGCAGCGGGATGCGCGCGCTGATTCTTGCTCCGATCGAGCGGCGCGCCATCCTCATCGGCAAAAATGTTGTGATAGCCCTGATCGCCATCGTCTTTGCGCTGCTGCTCCTGCTTGTCAATCAACTCGTCTTCCGCGATTTGACCATTCGCGGAAGACGAGTT
>JACMLC010000623.1 GCA_014379795.1 Pyrinomonadaceae bacterium | reverse complement strand
GATGCCGCCGCCAAGCCGCCTGTCTTTTTAATCCTCATAGACTTCGCGGACTTCTCGCATGTCATCGGCGACGAAGCCGCGCTCGCGGCTTTTAATGAAGGATGGGCTGCGCTTCATGAGATCGCGCATGTCGTGCATGACTCGGCTGACTCTCAAAAAGATGTTGAAGAAGTCGGCGAATGCGAGAGCCTGATTAACGTGATGCGGCGCGAGTGCGGGCTGGCAGTGCGCGCTGAATATTTTTTCGATTTCTTACCCGGGCAGGAGCGCGGCGAATTCACGACGCGCTTTGTGCGTCTGGCTTTTGATGTGCAATCGCCGGAGACGAACACGAAGAAACGTTACTGGATTGTCTGGGACGCAAACGTCGTCGGCGGGCTGGAAGCCGCTAAGCAAATCGCTCGCAAATAAAATCTCTACACCGCACGCAAAAGCTATTTTACTTCCGCAGTATCAACTTTTTTTCGCTCGACAGGCACGGGGACGCGTGCGGTTTGCCGCTCTTCAGAGACGAGCAGTTCGGTTGTGCCTTCTGTGACGGAGAGTTGTGCGGGACGCGACGGCAGGGCTGCCGGTTGCGGGGCTGAAAGATTCTGGCGCGTCTCGCTTGAAGACTTTTTCCGCTCCACCGGATTGAGCGTGCTGTACAGTTGCCACATGCCCTGAAAGAGCATAATCAAACCCATCATTCCAAAGATAGCAGACAATAAGCCGACGGCCTTGGCTGCCTTCGCGGTGTTAATCCAGATCAGAAAGATAGGGAGCAGCGCGGCGATGAGCGAGGTCACGACGCCAATCGTCACGGCGCGATAGCCTTTGCGCCCGTCGTCCATCAAGCGGAGGACTTCCAGCTCCGCGACTTCCATCGCGAGTGGCGCGCCGCACTTACGACAAAAACGCGAATCGTCTGTGATCTCCGTGCCGCAGGCGGTGCATGAAGTGACCCAGACGCGCTGCATCACCAGCGCGGCCATCGCTTCGGCCTCAGCATCGAGCGTCTGGCGGTCGCCGCGCGTCAGACCCGTGAAGGCTTTGATCTCATAGCTGAAGGTCACGAGCGTCGCCACGTCGTTGAGCTGCTTAAGCCCTATGCCCAGCTTTCTCGGATAATCCAGAGCATTAAAGGAGCAGTCCCAGCGTGCAGACCCGCGCGCGCGCCGCTTTGCGCGCAAGGGCTGCTCGTCAAGCACTTTGTAATCGAGCCTTTCCAGAGCTTCGATCAGGCGCGGGCGCAAAGTCTCTGCGCTTCCGGGCAGCGTCAGTTTCAAATCATGATCGCTCTCGGTCGTCGTCATCCACAAGTCTGAACTCATCCGCTTTGCTCCTTTCTCTTAACTGATTTGTTACGACCCGCTCAATCCACATGTTTCAATCTGCTCATGGCTCATTATTACAGATTACGGTTGAGAGTGACTAACTGCACCCTCCCTGACGGTCGGGTTTCTGCCATGAGTTCCAAACACCCTGTCAATGTAACAAACAATTAAGATGACATTCACTCTGACTTAACTTGGGCGCGATACCTTCCGCCTTTGATACATCACACCTCAAACGTACTTTGTAGCTCAAGCAACAGTTTTCGTTAAGCAACATGCAACGCAATCATGCAGATTTTTATTTGCCCGAAGAGACGTGTATCCATCGAGAGGCAAATTAACATTAAAACAAAAGCTCCACAGGAGACTGACTATGCACCTTCTTGCAAGACTGAGACAAAAGATTAATGTTCATGGAGCAGCCAGCTTTTATCTTCCGCTCCTTTTTCTGGGCATTGCCCTTTTCCTTCCCGCGCCCGTTCGCGCGCAGGGCGGCCCGACCGGCAGCCTGAGCGGCGTCGTTCAAGACCCCAACGGCGCGGCGGTGCCGGGAGTCGCCGTCACGGCGCAGAACAGCGCGACCAACGAGACGCGCACCGCCACGACCAACGAGGAAGGCCGGTGGGTAATTCCCGTTCTGCCCGTCGGCAATTATCAGGTAACATACGAATTGCAAGGTTTTAAAAAGATAACCAGAACTGAGATAAAAGTCGAAGCATCAGTTCCGCGCACGCTCGAAGACAAGCTTGAAATCGGCGATGTCGGAGAGGTCGTCACGGTTGAAGGCGGTGCACCGCTGTTGACGCCTGAGACCGCCACCAATTTCCGTCAATTGTCCGGCGACGAGTTGGTCGAAGTGCCAACCTCTACGCGCAGCTTTACACAGCTCTTGTCGGCTGAAGCGGGAGTGACGACAGACCTCTCTCCGGTCTTGACGAACGGCAACGGCAACCAGTCGCCTTCGATCAACGGCACACGCACCACCAGCACGAGCCTCTTCTTCAACGGCATTGACGCCACCAACATCACCAGCAACGAAGGCTCTTTGAATGACAACATCGCGCCCGCGCCTGAGACGCTTCAGGAAGTGAAGCTGCAAACCAGCCTCTATGATGCCTCGACAGGACGCTCCGGCGGCGGCAACTTCCAGCTCATTACCAAGCAGGGCGGCAATAGTTTTAACGGCACTGCCTACTACTACCTGCAAAATGAGAAGCTCAACGCCAACGACTTCTTTTTCAACAAGGCCGGCATTGATAGGCCAAAGGCTCGACGCAACGAATTCGGCTTTACCTTCGGCGGCCCGATCAAGCAAGACAGGTTCTTTTTCTTTGCCGGTTATCAATACACCAACGCAGACACGGGCTTTGTCCCGACTGCCAGAAGCACGACCGTGCTGCCCCTCGCCCTCTCGCTGATTAGCGGCGAGCGCACGGCAGCGGCTCTGGCTACAGCCTTCAATACCGTCAACGGATGCGCGGGACCGAACTGTTTGACGGCTCTTGACATCTCGCCGGTCGCGTTGCGCTTGTTCAATTTGCGCAATCCTGTGACCGGAGGGTATGTGATTGCGACGCCGCGCCCGGGCGGGCGACTGATCGGCGTTGACCGCACGGGTGCGCGCGCTTTCCAATTCGGTTTAGGGCCGGTCACGACGCGCACGATTCAAGAGAACAACCCGCTCGTGCAGCAGCTCAACGTGCAGCCATCATCGTTTGAGCAACAACAATTTACCCTGCGCTTGGACGGGAAATTGAGCGAGAGCGATAATTTGAGCGGCACTTTCTTCTTCGCCAATTTCCCCGGCTTGGATTCTTTCCCGGACCCGTCCAGTCTCGCTTCGCCGTTTACGCTCGAACGCGGTGATCGCAACCGCACGCTGGCGATTTCCGAGACGCATATTTTCAGCCCGACGCTCATCAACGAGGTTCGGTTCGGTTTCTTTTACCTGAACAACACGCGCCAGCTTGACGCCCCGTTCCTGACCGAAGAGTTCACCAGCGCGGCCAACGGCATCTCGAATCCCGCTCTGCTGTTTGACAACAGCCCCGGGACGCGCCGCCTCGGCCACTTTATCGGCAGGCCGGGGACAAACATGTCGCAGTTCTCCTTTGGCGGGCCGAACGATTCTTTCAACAAGCGCAAGCAACAGACTCTCAGCATCACTGACAACGTGACGTGGATTCGCGGCTCGCATACCCTTCGCTTCGGCGGGGATTTTAAGAGCCATCAATACGATTCGAGTCTGCCCGAAGAGCAGGCCACAGAGTTTGAGAAGTTCGACAGCTTTACACAGCTCCTGACCGGAAATGCGACCGAAGCGGACACGCAGTTCGGCATCACCGAAAAGCAGTTCCGCTTTAAGGATTTTGGCTTTTACATCACGGACGATTGGAAAATCACTCGTAAGCTGACCTTGAACTTAGGCTTGCGCTACGAGTTGTTTATGTGGCCGACGGAAAAGAACGGGCGCATCGGAAACTTTGATTTCTCGGACTTTGAGCAGTGCTTCCAGCAAACGGGCGGAACGCTTGCCAGTTGCGACAACCCCTTGCGCGGTTTTATTGTGGCGAGCAATGCGCAGCCGACCGGGCTGGCTAATGTTGATGCGGCTGTTGGCGTCACCGCCAAGGCTAACAACAAACACACGTTGAACGGGCAGGACATGAATAACTTTGCGCCGCGCATCGGTCTCGCCTACAGCTTTAACGACAAGGTGGTGATGCGCGGAGGCTTCGGCATCTTTTACGACCGCCCCTCCGCCGCCTTCATCAACACGATTTTCAGCAACTATCCGTTCCTGCGCGAGATTGAAATCACAGTGCCGAACGGCAATGTGCCGATTTCCAACGCCTTCTCGCAACAGCCGACCACTCTGCCGCTCAGCTCATGGCTGCCCTTCCGCATCGTCAGGAATGCAGGCGCGGGCGGCTCTTACGTCATCCGCGACAACACGGGCGTGATCCGCGACCCGCGCAATAACCTGACTGCTCCGGGCAACATCGCAGAGACGTTTGAATTTCGCGCCATAGACCGCGACTTAAAGACTCCGATGATTCAGCAATGGAACATCGGTGTTCAATACGAGTTTGCAAAGAACTTTCTGTTTGAAGCTCGCTACGTCGGGACGCGCGGCAAGAACTTGCTTCAAGCAGTCGCTTTCAATCAAGGCTATGACCTGAACGACGCGAACACGCCAGACCATATCTACGAGCGTTTCAATCAAGCTTATGTGGCGGCAGGCTCTCCGAACGGGCCGCTCAACGCGGGTACGACGGCGCGTGCGCGCGGGCTTGGACGCGCCTTTGGCTTTGCCAACCCGTTTCGCATGGGAGTGGCGCCGGGTTGCGCGGGCGGCGTGCTGACCTTGCCAGCCGGAACCGGGATTGACTTGAATGTGGCGACGCCGATCACTTGCGTCGGCAACACGCTGGGCGGCGGCGCGATTATTAACTTTGAGGCGCGCGTTCCCATTCTCGGCTTCAACGTGCCGGAAGCGTTGCGGCTGCAATCAAACGGCAGCTCGATTTATCACGGCGCGCAGTTCAATTTGACCAAGCGTTTTTCCAATGGCTTGCAGTTCAACGCCTCTTACACCTGGTCTAAGTCCATAGACTTCAGCTCGACCGATCCGGGCAGCACGGCTGGCTCGGGCAAGCCGGATGTGCCGAACACAGGATTTGTGGTGCAGGGCGATCTGCGCAGGCTTGATGAGAATCGTGCTGTCTCAGACTTTGATCGCACGCATCGCTTCAGCTTGAATTACGTCTATGACATTCCGAACTTTGGTTACAACAACAAGTTCTTTAACGGTTGGCAATTGTCCGGCTTCTTCCAGATACAGACGGGAGCGCCGTACAGCATCTTTGCGCCAGAGCCGGAACTCCAAACCGCCGCGCAGTATCTTGATTTGACGCGCGGCTCCGGCGGGCTTTACCGCCTCGGCTTCGGCAGGCCGAACTTGTGCGGCAATCTGAATGTGCAAGGCTCTGACCCGACAGAACAAGCCTTTAACACTACTGCGCTCTGCACGGCGTTTGGTCAGAACGGCTCGCTGCCGCGAAACGCCTTGCGTGCACCCATGCAGAGCCGCTTTGACTTCGGCCTCGTCAAGCGCACGCAGATTACCGAGCGCGTCTCTTTTGATTTCGGGTGGGACGTTTTCAATGTTTTCAACCGGGCTAACTTTGACCGAGCCGACGGCGAATTGGGCAGCCCGGACTTCGGGCGCATCACCAACACGGTCGGCGGCCCGCGCGTCATGCAGTTCCGCGCCAAGCTGACCTTCTAACGTCAACATAGAATCGCTGCCGGACAAATTTTTAATGCTTTATCCGGCAGCGATTCTTTCAAACAAGCAGATACTAAAACGAACCATGGCTGTCAGAATGATGTCTCAGACGACGCCCGGAGCTTCCGCTTACACGCAAGATGACATTTACGATGATGGACATCTGCGCGTCGAGCATAATAACTATTATGTGGCCTGCGAAGGACGCTCGATCAAGCTGCCGCGCTCGGAGTTTCTGATTATCTCAAGGCTGGCGCGCACGCCCGAGCGCATCGTCGCTTCCGAAGAACTCTGGCAATATGCTTGGGGCTTGAGCAAGCCTTTCAATGCCGTCAGCCTGCATGTTTACATGTATCGTCTCAGACGCAAGCTCGCGCCTTATGGACTTAATATCGAGACGATGGTCAACGTCGGTTACAAGCTGCTGCCGCAGAGCAAGGCGGAAGGATGAAGGATGAAGGATGAAGGATAAAGGGCATGCTATTTAAGATGAGCCGTTCAGGTTCAATAGCCTTGCTTTCATCCTTCCGCCTTCATCCTTGCTTTTCCCTCTCTGCTCGCAAAAATTTCAGGTTTAATTCAGATTGATGTAACATCGCGCGTTCAAACTATAGCGTTTTCCCAACTCGCTAATAATCCTCGATAGGAGAAGCTTGGCCTATGTTAATCCCCAAAAAGATTTCGCAAGCGGTTCTCGCGCTGGTTCTGGTCACTGTCGCAGCCTTTGGACTGGCATGCAGCGGCGACCCTGTCGGCAAAAATTCAGGTGATAGCGGAGGCGGCACAGTCCAATTACAGGGACAGGGCGCGAGCTTTCCCAAGCCGATTTATGAGAAGTGGATGAGCGAGTATGGCAAGCTCCATGCGAACGTGCGGATTGATTACCAATCGCAAGGCTCCGGCGCGGGCATCAAGGCCATTCAAAGCCGGACGGCTGACTTCGGCGCGTCCGATGCCCCGATGTCCGAAGAGGATATGAAAAAAGCGGACGGCGAAATCCTGCATATCCCGACCGTGCTGGGGGCGGTCGTGCTCACCTACAATCTGGAAGGCGTCGCGCAGCCTTTGAGATTTTCTTCCGAGGTCATCGTGGATATTTTTCTCGGCAAGATAAAGAAGTGGGACGACGCGCGCATCAAAGCGGACAATCCGAACGTGACTCTTCCGGCCAAAGATATTACGGCTGTCTATCGCTCGGACGGCAGCGGCACGACTCAGGTTTTCACCGACTACCTGTCGAAAGTCAGCCCCGAATGGAAGCAAAAAGTCGGCACGGATAAAGCCCCCAAGTGGCCTGAAGGAATCGGCATGGGAGCCAAAGGCAACGAGGGCGTGATGGGACAGATCAAGAACACGCCGAACACCATCGGGTATGTTGAGCTGGCCTATGCGAAAGAGCAAAAACTTCCCGTCGCGCTCATCAAAAACAGCAGCGGTAATTTTGTAGAGCCTTCGCTTGAGGCCGTGACGGCTGCGGCTGCCGAATCGGCGGCCAATATGCCGGACGCGCTTCATCAATCCATCACCAATGCCGCCGGAGCGAACACCTATCCGATCTCCAGCTACACCTATATTCTCGTCTACAAAGAACAGAAGGACGCGGCGAAAGGCAAAGCGCTGGTTGACTTCCTGTGGTGGAGCCTGCATGACGGCGAGAAATACGTGAAGGAGAAATTATACGCGCCCCTGCCTCCTGACATCGTCAAACGCGCCGAAGCCAAGATCAACTCCATCATGTCCGGCGGCAAGCCGCTGCGCCAGTAAAAAAGTCTCAAGTCCCAAGTCTCAAGTCCAAAGTCAAAAACTGCTTAAGACTTGAGACTTGGGACTTGGGACTTGGGACTTGAATGGGACTTGAGACTTGAAGATGCAGCCCAACATACCGACCCCCGCCGCACAATACGGAGCTTCTGCGCGTCGCTGGAACTGGCGTCGGGCTTTGTCTTCGACGGGCAGCACGGGCGATGCTGTGTTTCGCGTCATTCTGTTTTTGTGTGCGATGCTGATTCTGCTCATCGTGGTTTCGATGGTGACTATGATGGCTGCGAACGCGATGCCCTCGATTCGCCGTTTTGGTTTTGGTTTCCTGACCGGGCGTGATTGGAATCCGGTGGCGGACAGCTTCGGCGCGCTGCCATTCATTTACGGCACTATCGTTTCATCTATCATCGCGCTGATTATCGCCGTGCCGCTGTCTCTGGGCGTCGCGGTGTTTCTGGTTGAGCAGGCTCCGCGACGCATCGCGCGTCCCATCGCTTTTTTAGTCGAGCTGCTGGCAGCCATTCCTTCTGTCGTTTACGGACTCTGGGGAATCTTCGTCTTGGCTCCGTTCCTGCGCGTTTACGTTGAGCCGCCGCTGCAAAAATGGTTCGGCTGGCTACCGCTTTTTCAAGGCCGGATCACGGGCATCGGATTGCTCACGGGCGGAGTCATCCTAGCCATTATGGTGACGCCGATTATTACCGCCGTGGTGCGCGATGTGCTGGCCGCCGTGCCCGTCTCGCAGCGCGAAGCAGCCCTCGCGCTCGGCGCAACCAAGTGGGAGACAACCCGTGTCGTGCTGGCGAATGCCGCTTCGGGCATCGCGGGCGCAATCGTCCTCGGACTCGGGCGAGCCATCGGCGAGACGATGGCCGTGACAATGGTCATCGGCAATGTCCCGCAGATCAGCGCATCGCTGTTCGAGCCGTCTTACACGATTGCTTCCGTCCTTGCCAGCAACTTTTCCGAAGCGACCGATGAGCTGTATCTCAGCGCGCTGATTCAAATCGGCCTGATTCTGTTTCTCGTGACTTTTATGGTGAACGGTGTAGCCAAGCTATTGGTGTGGAGCGTGACGCGCGGGACGAGCGGCACGGCGAGGGCGACCTGATGAGTGAAGTCAGCGTGAGCGGTAAAAATTTTCGGCGCGTGGTCAACACCTTGATGACCAGCCTGACGGCTGCGTGCGCTTTTTTCGTCGTCGCTACATTGGTCATCATTCTCGGCTATATCGCCATTCGCGGCGTGACTTCGATTAGCTGGCAATTTTTGATTGACACGCCAAAGCCTGTCGGCGAAGGCGGCGGCATCGGCAACGCGATTGTCGGCTCGTTTATCATGATGCTGCTCTCAAGCGTGGTCGGGCTTCCGCTCGGCATCGCGGTCGGAGTTTATCTGGCAGAGTTCGGAGACGGCTGGATGGGCAACATCGTGCGCTTTGTGACGGACACTTTGACGGGCGTGCCATCCATCATCGTCGGCATCTTTATTTATACGCTGATCGTGCTTCCGATGGGACGCGCGTCCGCGCTCGCGGGAGGCATCGCGCTGGCGTTGATTATGATTCCGATTGTCGCGCGCACCACCGAAGAGATGATTCGTTTAGTGCCGACCTCTTTAAGAGAGGGCGCGCTCGCGCTCGGCGCTCCGCAGTGGCGCGTGACCTTAGGCGTCGTGCTTCCGGCAGCTTCGTCAGGCATTGCGACGGGAGCCATGCTCGCCATCGCGCGCATCTCCGGCGAGACCGCGCCGCTACTTTTCACAGCCCTCGGCAGCCGCTTCTATAATTATTATTTAGACAAGCCGATGTCATCCCTGACCGTGCAGATTTACAACTATGCCATAGGGCCTTACGATGTAGAGCATAAAATGGCGTGGGCGGCCACGCTCGTTTTGATGGCGTTGATTCTGGCAATTAATATTGCCGTGCGCTTTTTTACGCGGCAGAAAGTTTGAAAGCAGTAATAAGTGATAAGTGATGAGTGATAAGAAACAGCTTGTCTTTCATCTCATCACTTATCACTTATCACTCATCACTTGAATAAAATGTCCACGACCACCCCAGCCTCTGTGCCAAAGCCGCGTGTCGGCGATGCGCGTGCCGGAGAGCATCAGAGCGAGAACGTAAAGCAGCCTGCGGCGAGCGAGGTGCAGGCCAAGATCAGCGTGCGCAATCTGGACTTTTTTTATGGACGCGCGCAGGCGCTCTATAATCTCTCTCTGGACATTCCTGAGCGCGTGGTGATGGCTTTTATCGGGCCGTCCGGGTGCGGCAAATCTACATTCCTGCGCACTTTGAACCGGATGAACGATACGATTCCGGGGACGCGCGCCGTCGGGCAGGTCGAGATTGACGGGCGCGACATTTACGCTCCCGGCACGGATGTGGTCGAGCTGAGGCGCAAGGTCGGAATGGTTTTCCAGAAATCGAATCCGTTTCCGAAATCAATTTTTGACAACGTGGCTTACGGCCTGCGCATCAATCGCATGACGACGAGCAAAGGCGAGTTGCAAGAGAAGGTCGAGCAGGCTCTGACGGACGCCGCGCTGTGGCCTGAAGTCAAAGACCGCTTGAAAACTTCTGCGCTCGGCCTGTCGGGCGGGCAACAGCAGCGTTTGTGTATCGCGCGCGCGCTTGCCGTCCAGCCTGAAGTAGTCTTGATGGACGAGCCTGCTTCGGCTCTCGATCCGATGGCGACGCAAAAGATTGAAGAGTTGATCGTGGAACTCAAACAGCAGTACACCATCGTCATCGTCACGCACAACATGCAGCAGGCCGCGCGCGTCTCCGACCAAACGGCTTTCTTCTGGTTGGGCAAGCTGATTGAGATCAATTCAACGGAAAAGGTCTTTACCAACCCGGACGAGAAATTGACGGAAGATTACATCACGGGGAGGTTTGGCTGATTTGCGATTTTAGATTTGCGATTTTTGATTTAAGGCAGGGCTTAGTCATCTTTTCAAATCGCAAATCTAAAATCGCAAATCTAAAATAAGTCATATGGAACACAGATTACTTGACCGTGAGCTTGATGCGTTGAGAGACCGTGTGCTGCTGTTGGGCGGCGAGACGGAGCGCGCGCTGCAAAGGGCTATGTACTCGCTCGTCGAGCGCGACAGCGTGACGGCGCAGGAAGTTTTAGACGACGATGACCAGATAGACAATCTGGAAGTCGAGATAGACCGTCTCTGCGTGGATACAATCGCGCTCAGGCAGCCCGCCGCGCGCGACCTGCGCTTTGTCATCTCGGTGGCAAAGATCACGCCGATTCTCGAACGCATCGCAGACCATGCCTGCAACATCGCACGCGCCGCCATTGACCTCAACGACGAGCCGGAGCTGAAACCCTACATTGACCTGCCGCGCATGTCGGAACAGGCTTCGAGCATGCTGCACGCCGCGCTCGACGCTTTCACCAACGGCGACGCGGAGGCCGCGCGCGCGGTCATCGAGCGCGATGACGAGATTGACGAAATCTACAATCGCCTCTTTCACGACCTGATAGATATGATGGTTGCCGACCCGACGACCACGACGCGCGCCGCGCGCATGCTCTTCGTCGCCAAGCACATCGAGCGCATCGGCGATTACGTCACGGACATCTGCGAGCTGACGGTCTACATGACGGAGGCTGCGTTTATCAAACATAGCAACTAATGAAAGGTAAAAGTAAAAAGGTAAAAGGTAAAAGGTAAAATAAAGCGAAGACTGTTTGTCTTCCTAACTTTTACCTTTTTACTTTTACCTTTTTACTTCAAAAATTATGCCCGGACCAGTTTTGATTGTTGAAGACGATGCCGACATCGCGGAGAGCCTG
>JACMLC010000622.1 GCA_014379795.1 Pyrinomonadaceae bacterium | reverse complement strand
GAGCAGCTGGCGCGTGCGATTCGCGCTTCAGCGATTCCAATAATCTCTGCCGTCGGGCATGAGACGGATTACACCATCGCTGATTTTGCAGCAGATGTGCGCGCCCCGACGCCCTCTGCCGCAGCCGAAATGGTGGCCGCGCGTGAAGACGAATTGGCAGCTCAGGTCTTAGATTTGACGCGCGATCTGGTACTCGCCACTCGCTATGGCCTTATGGAAAAGCGTGCGCGTCTTCAGACGGCGGCAATGTCGCCTGCCTTTGACGAAGTGCGTGGGTGCCTGCGTGATGCCCGACAGGCGACGGATGAAGCGATGCATCGTCTTGAAAGTTTGGTCGCACGCCGGATGCAGTCCGCGCGTCGTCGCACGGATGCGATTGCCTCGCGTCTCGCGCCGGCACGTCTCGGCGCGCGTGTCTCTGCGGCGCGTCACCGGTTCGGTGTGCTGTGCGCCCGTCGTGATGCAACGATGCAGGCGAGACTTGAGCAGGCGCGCTTGCGTTTTCATCTGGCAGCCGCTTCGCTCGACGCGCTCTCGCCGCTCGCGGTGTTGCAGCGCGGTTACGCTCTGGCGCAAGGCGAGGATGGGCGGCTCGTGCGCGACGCTCATGCCGTCGAGGTCGGAGACAAGATAAAATTACGTCTCGCGCAGGGAGCCCTCAGCTGCCGCGTCGAAGAGTTGGAGAAAGCCTGATGCCCCCTGCTATCGAAAACAGCGACCGCCCGAAGCCGAGTCGCATCGTCGTCAACTTTGAGCGTGCGCGCGAGATGGCGCACATCCCGCAGCGCGGCAGTCGCGGTTTCAAAATCTTAGGCATCATCGCCATCGCGCTCGTCGTCGTCGTGTTAGCCGCAGCCCTCGGCGGCTATCTCTGGTGGCGCAGTTATAAGACAAAGCCTGCCTACTCGCTCGCGCTTCTCGTAGAGGCGGTCGAGCGCAACGACATGGCCGCCTTTGACCGGATTGTTGACACGGACAAGGTCGTCGAGAGCTTTGTGCCGCAGGTCACAGAAAAGGCTGTGGGGCGATATGCCTCTGCGCTGACGGGGCCGCTGCGTAGTCAGGTCGAATCGCTTATCCCGACGCTGATGCCTGTGGTCAAAGAAAAAGTGCGTGAAGAGATCATCGCTCATGTCAAAGAACTGAGCGAGCGCGCATCGGGCAAGCCCTTTTTTATCGTCGCGCTTGGCGTTCCTTATGTGGTGGATATTAAAGAAGAGAACGGCGCGGCGAAAGTGACTGCCAATTTTAAAGACCGCCCTGTGTTGTTGACGATGCAGCCGAACGGAGACCGCTGGAAAATCGTCTCGGTCACGGACGAGACGCTGGCGGCTCGCATCGTTGACAACATAGCGAAAGACTTGCCTGCGGTTGGCAGTCAGGTCGAGAAAGAAGTGCGCAAAAAACTCCAGAAAAATCTGCCGGGCGGATTGCCGGATATTCCATTGTTGAATGACAATAAATGATGAAAAAGACTGTCGCGAAAAGTCAAAATTTTGAAGCGTCATTAGCCGCGCTGGAAAAGATCGTGCGCGAATTGGAGCGCGGCGATTTGCCGCTCGAAGAGAGCCTGCGATTGTTTGAAGAAGGCGTCACACTCTCGCGCGAATGTCAGGAGCGTCTCAGTCAGGCCGAGCGGCGCATCGAGACTTTGCTGCGTGATGCAGAGGGGCGTCCAGTCCTGAGCGCGTTTGACGAAGAAGCAAAAGAGCTGCGCCTGTCTGAAGATGCGGAGACGGATGAGGATGAGAGCGTCTTCTGAACCCCGCGCGCAAGCGGAGCAGAGCGAGGTGCAGAGCTTTCTCGCGGCGTGCCGCGCGCGCGTGGACGAGATGCTGGACGCGCTCGTGCCTGCGGAAACAGCATCGCCCGTGAGCGTTCACAGGGCTATGCGTTGGAGCTTGTTCGCGGGCGGCAAAAGATTTCGCCCAGCCTTGTTGCTGGCAACGGGCAAAGCCTTTGGCGCGCGTGCCGAAGACCTCCTTCAGACGGCCTGCGCGCTGGAGATGATTCACACCTATTCGCTGATTCACGACGATTTGCCTTCGATGGACGACGACGACTTGAGGCGCGGGCGCGAGACCTGTCACATCAGGTTTGGCGAAGCGACGGCCATCCTCGCGGGCGACGCGCTGCACACGCTGGCGTTTCAGGTTATTGCGGAGGACGAGCGGCTTAACGATTCAACGCGCGTGCGTGTCATTTCCGAAGTGGCGCGTGCCGCAGGGACGCCGGAAGGCATGATCGCGGGGCAAGCCTTTGACCTTGAAGCGGAATCGCGCGAAGTCACGGGCGCGGAGCTAGAGCTTATTCATCGCCACAAGACCGGCGCGCTGATTCGTGCAGCCGCGCGTGCGGGCGCGATTATCGCCGGGGCCAGCGCGAACGAACTGGCAGCCATTACGCGTTACGCAGCGCAACTCGGCCTGCTTTTTCAAATCACGGATGATCTGCTGGATGTGACGGAGAGCGCCGAAGTGTTGGGCAAAACTCCGGGCAAAGATGCTCGCTCGCGCAAGGCCACCTATCCGGCTCTTTACGGTCTGGAAGCATCCATAACGCGAGCGCGCGAAGTGCATCTGGATGCCTGCGCCGCGTTGGATGCGTTTGCGCCTCAAGCCACACTGCTGCGCGCCATCGCGGATTTTATCTTCCACCGTCGCGCTTGACGCGCTCTAAATTCTTAAAAGAAATTTAAGTTCAGGGCGTGCCTCGCGGAGCCGTCTCATCACCCGTCGGCGGCTGCCAGTCAATGATGGGAGCGCGCCCGTCGCTGCACACCCACGCGCTCGCGCGCATGCCCTGGATCAGGCGGCCTTTGGATGATTCGATTTTGTCCCAATCGCTGTTGGTGAAAGCTGCGCCGCGCAGCAGAAACCATCTCGCCGGACTGCTCTTGCGCGAATGGCGCAGGCTTACAGTCTCGGTCGTGTCCCAATCGGTTCGGATACGCAAAGTCACGCGCCCCGCGCGACGCGTATAAGAAATTACCTTGCCCGGGTATGAAGTCAGATTATTGCGGTCGCAGGTGACCGTCTCAGGCGGGCGCACGCGTCCAGCGTCCTGACCGCTCTCACGCGCCGCTCCATCCTGCCGCGTGCGTTGAGCTTTGACAGAAAAAGTCACAGAGGCGGCGATAATGCAGGCCAATGATAAGCAGAAAAAGACGGTGCGGGTCAAAGCTATAATCATAGGCTCTCCATCATTTCTCAAGCAGTTAGTAAAGAGAGATTATATCGGAAGAGCGGGGGCAAGCCCCTCTTCCTGACCTGCTAATTAATGTGGCTTGAATAGCTCAAGCGACCTTGATTTACAGGTCGGGAAGGTGGGCTTGCCCCCGCTCTTTGTCACTCATCTCAACTTCATTTTGCTTTACGATATTAGGCACTGCCTGCGCGCTGCATCGCGCGCAACTGTTCGGGGATGAGCGTTGTGATGTGATGCGTTGCCGTGTGCCCGTCCGCGAATGCCTGATACAAAGTGAAGCTCGGCAATTCAAGACAGCTCAGTGGCGAATGAATGTCGTAGCCCGTATCAATGCCGATGGCGCTGTGAAAGATATAAATACCATGCCGCCCAAGACGCCCGCGCAAGGGCAGGAAAGGCGTCGGCGTGTGACCGAACACGCAGGGCTTGCCGTTGTAATGCTTGTAAAATTCAATGTCGCGCGTCCAAAGCAGCGCATGCGTGTCTGTCTCGCGCGGGTGCTTGCCCCTGTCCAGCCCCGCGTGGACGTAGAGCGCGTAATCGTC
>JACMLC010000062.1 GCA_014379795.1 Pyrinomonadaceae bacterium | reverse complement strand
AGTCGCGCCGCCGTCCTGCGTATGCAGGATAGAGCCGCGCGCACCGACAGCCCAGCCTCGTACACTCGTGATGAAATGCACGCCGTACAAATCTTCGGTCGTGCCTGAGACGCCTTGCGACCACGTCAGCCCGCCGTTGAGCGAGCGCAGGATAACGCCTTTGTCTCCGACCGCCCATCCTTCTCTCTCATTAACAAATGTCACGGCATTGAGACGCGTCGTCACTCCTGACAGAATCGCCGTCCAACTCTTACCGCCTGAGTCTGTGACCAGAATCCTGCCGCGCGAGCCGACAGCCCACCCGCGCGAGCCGTTGTGAAAGTATATGTCCGCCAGATCGTCGCGCCCGCCTTCGGTCAGCCGCCTCCACTGAAAGCCGCCATCGTCCGTGCGTATCACAAGGCCATCGCTGCCCGCAGACCAACCCGTGAAAGGGTCTGCGAAATGGAGCGCGACGAGACGCGGGCTGGTTCTCACGCTGACGGGAATCCATGTCTTGCCGCCATCGCCCGTCATCAACACAATACCGCATTCGCCCGTAGCCCAGCCGCGCTGCTCGTCCGCAAAGCAGACCGACAACAGGTCTGTGCGGATAAAGACATTGACGCTCTGCCACGTCAAGCCGCCGTCCTCTGTCCGCAGCACGCGCCCGCCATAGCCGACCGCGACCGCTCTTTGAGCAGTAAGAAACCACACGCTGGTCAGGGGCAGTGTGTCTTCCAGAGCAACCTGCTTCCAAGTCAGCCCGCCATCGTGCGTGATAAGCAGCGCGCCGTCGGCTCCGGCAATCGCGCCCGTCTTTTGATCTGCGAAAGAAATAGAATAGAGGTGCGAGCGTTCATCGCTGAATTGCGGCTGCCATGTCAGGCCGCCGTCGGCAGTATGCAGGATGCGCCCGTAAGTCCCGACAGCCCACCCGCGCATCGCATCGTCCGGCGCAAACGTGACGCTGTAAAAATGATCGTTGACGCCCGTCTGCCGCTGCGTCCACTTGTCGCCGCCGTTCTCGGTCGTCAGGATGATGCCGCGTGCGCCGACCGCCACCGCGCTTTTCTTGTTCTTTACATAAATTCCGTACAGCGTCGTTCGGACGGGCGCGGTCTGCGGCTTCCACTCAAAGCCGCCGTCATTCGTGCGCAGCATCACTCCGTCAGCCCCTATAGCCCACCCATGCTCTTTATCCTTATCAAACCCGATGGCGAAAATCTGGTTGCCCTGCGGCAAAGGATTCTGCCACAGCCACCCGCGCTGCGCCGCCGACTGCGCGCGCGCCTGCATCAGCGCAAAGCAACTGATGAGCAAAGCGCAAACCGCAAACCGCGCACAATACGCAACACCGCGCCGCCATGAACGGGGCGCGCGTGCAAGCTTCTGGATGATTTTCGGGACAAACACTTTCTTAAACGATTCTACAGGGGCAAACATGCGGCGACCCCAAGCGAAGGAGCTGGCCGCGTGAAATCGGGGAGAGAGAATTATAAAGGCGACCGGAGGGGAAAGCGAATCACCGCGCGATAATGTCATCTAACAGAAGGTTACGCAATGGTCAATCAAAGTTTGCGGAAGCGCAGTTATATCTGCTGCATAGGATGAAATTTGGTCATAATTATTATGTATTGACAACGTATATACATAAGCTCTATATCTTTCCCTAATGGATGTCAGCTACACCATACATGAGATTGAATTTGAATGGGATAGTCGAAAGGCTGCGATAAATTTAAGCCAGCACAAAGTTTCATTTGAAACAGCTTGTGAAGTCTTTTTTGATCCCTTCTTGCATGTGGTAGATGCTGGCTTGGTTGAGGGTGAACCGCGAGAGGCTGTTATTGGAATGGCTGTCAGTTGGCGTTTGCTCTACGTTGTATATGTCGAGCGCGATGATACTATCCGCATCATTTCTGCTCGGCCAATCGAAAAAGCGGAAAGAGAGTTGTATGAAAATCAATAAATTGAAACAGCGGTTGCGAAAAGATCGCGCTATGACCACGATCAGTTTGCGGATTCCCGAAGACGTGGTTGATGATCTGAAAAACATTGCTCCGCGACTGGGTTTCTCCGGTTATCAACCGTTGATTCGAGCCTATATCGGTCAAGGCTTGCGTGCAGACCTTGAGCGTCTTAACGAGAACCCGGAAATGACCAGCTTGGTAGAGAGCCTGCGGCGGCATGGAGTGAAAGACGAGATCATCGCTTCCGCTATTGCAGAGGTTAAAGGGTCTGTCGAGGCAGCGTAGCAAGTATGAATCATAATCAGCAGTTACAGGCAGTGTTGCTGCGTCTTGCGGGCGCGGTTGAGATACTGGCGTTCGTCGCTGTGGTGATGCCGCGCTCGTGGATGGAGTGGTCGCATGTTTGGCTGGGGATGGGGCAGATGCCGGAAGGCGCTGTGCTGATGTTCCTGATCCGGCAGGCGTCTTATGTTTACGGAATGCACGGAATCATGCTGTGGGTGGTGGCGTCGGACGTAGTGCGGTTTCGCCCGCTCGTGATCTTCACAGGCATCTCGTTCCTGCTGGCCGGGCCTGTGTTCTTTATCATTGATTACGTGTCGGGGATGCCGCTGTGGTGGACTGTGGCAGACAGCGTGGGTTGCGCTTTCTTCGGAGCATCGTTGCTTTTGCTCAGCCGGGATAACGGAGCGCGCGGGGAGTGAATCAGGTAGCGAGCAATGGGTAAGAGCAAATCAGATAACGAGCGTGAGGCGTCGCGTGCCGGAAAGCGCGTACAAGCTTCTGCCAGCGCCATGCACTGTCGCCGGAAGTTTCTCAGAGTTTTTCCCAAAGGTTTCCATGACGAGAAATATGTAGCGTGGGAACGCGGCTACAAGTGGGAGGCGCATGAGAAGTGGAACGAAATGCTCAATCGCGCAACGCACCGGCAGCTAATACATGACGGCGAGTTCGCAGAAATAGCCGCCCGCGCCGTGCGTATCGAATCGCGGACAAACCTGCTCTTCTCGTTTGAGAAGATGGCCTTGCGCGACGCCGTCAAGACGCCCGCGGGCGCACGCGCGTTCGCCGAAGGGCTTTACGAATTTCTCTACGGCGCGGGCAGCGCGGAGCGTAAGTTCGAGCGTTGGTGCGAAGTGGTCGGCGCGCTGCCCAGAAAACAGACGCGCGTTTTAACCTGGCCGCTCATCACTGTTTTCGGATTCATCGCGCAGCCGGAGACTCACATCTTTCTCAAACCGAATGTGACGCGCATCGCTGCGCGCGAATATGGCTTTGATTTCAAGTACCAGTCGCGGCCTTCGTGGGACACCTACGCCAATCTACTTGAGTTCGCGGAAACCGTGCGCAGCGACACGCGTGACCTGAAGCCGCGCGACATGATTGACATCCAATCGTTCATCTGGGTTCAGGGGTCTGATGAATATGAAGAATGACCGCCGCTGATTTCGTGGATTGCAAAATGCTCTTAAATTTTCTTAGCTGCCAAGACTACGCTGTCTGGATGAAAGACGCGCGCCGCGCGAGAGCCTGTGCAGGTATCTGAGCAGCCGCACACGGTCATCATCACTCATCGAAATAATACGCACGCCGATAAGATAAACAGCTTGCTCCGCTCTCTTGCCGAGGCGTTCGTAGCGAACCGGAGCGGCTTGCACGCGAATCGTTCCGGTCGGCAATTCAAGCACAATCAGCAGACGACGATTACGTGCGGCTAAGTGATGATCGCCCTTGCTAATCGCCGGAACGAGGAGCGCGATGCCCGTCTCGCTGATGTTGCGCGTGTAACCGCTCACAGAGATGGCTGGCCGCGTTCCTTTACTACTACTGCGCGGCTGCTGGTCGAGCATCGTGAGGCTGAAAGGCAGGCGCGGGTTCTGGCGTGGAGCCTGTCTGAGGCTGCGGACAAAATTACGTAGATTGGTTTCCAGAGAACGAATTAATTGCAGCATGACTTGTACCTCAAGAGGACTTCCGAGCGGTTAGCTCTCGCGGACTCAAGCATCATGCGCCAGCGCGCAGGTAAATTTCAAGCAAATTATTTTGAGGCAGCTATCGGAGCAGAATTCTCAATAAAATGGCGTGTGTGCGCAGCTTCAATTTTCCATCTCGGCGTCTCCGACACGGTCAACTGCATCACGCAGGACATCTTCGTCCGCATGCCCGAGCGCGGCTATTTTTCGCGCGGCGCGGTCTGCCGCTTCCTGCACGACATGACCCGCATGGCCTTTGAGCCATTCCCATGTGACGTTGTGTGTGCGCGCGGCTTCGTCCAATTTCTCCCACCACTCCTGATTCGTCTTGCGCCGAAAGCGACCGGACATCGTCTCGACTACGTAACGCGAATCCGTGACGAGGCGCACGCGGCACGGCTCGCGCAAAGCTTCGAGTCCGACCGTCGCCGCAGCAATCTCCGCCTGCTGGTTCGTCGCCGTTCCGAGATAAGAACCGACCGCGCGCCACAGTCCGCGATAACCGAGCAGCGCGACAGCCGCCGCGCGCGTCGCCGCCTGACCATTGCCGAGGCTCGACCCGTCGCAGACAATCGTGACTGATTTTAAGGATTTTCCCATCGGCTCATTAGTTTAAATCGAGAGTAGTAGCTCTTTGCGTTCTTGGCGAGAAAAACTTTGCGCCCTTTGCGTTAAAAGCGCTTAACCGCAAAGAACGCAAAGTGGTAAGACGCAAAGAACGCAAAGCGAAAAAGCAGCAAATTATTTCATCCTTCCGCCCTCAAGGTGGCCGTGTCTACGCTGCGTTTGACGTGAACGATGTGGTCAACGTTCTCTTCAAAAGTATCGTCGTGCGAGATGACGAAGAGCTGGTCAAAGTGGCGCACTTGCCCGATCTGCTGTGCGAGTCGCTCGCGCCGCTCGGCGTCCATGTTGACGGTCGGCTCGTCAAAGAAAGCGAGGCGAATGTCCGAGAGCTGTTTGAGCAGTGCGAGGCGAACAGCGAGTGCTGCGGCCATCTGCTCGCCGCCCGAAAGGTTTTGAAACGACCGGTCGTGGCCTTCCTCTTCGAGAATGATTTCATAGTCGCGCGACCAACGCAGTGCGCGCCCAGCGTCGCCCGTAATCTCGCGGAAAAGCTGGTTGGCCTCTATCGAGATGTTGTAAAGATAACTCTCTGTGACCAGCGGCCCGGCCTGCTTTAAAGTGTCGCGGATAAACTCAGTCGCCTCGTTCAATTCTTCGAGCCTCTCTTTAGAGCGAAACTCGTCGCGCAGCGAATCGCGCACCTCTGCGAGCCGCTGAATCTCCGCCTCAAGCGCGGCCAAGCGTGATTGCGCGGCCTCCAACTGCGCTGCATTCGCGGCCTCGCGCGTGCGCGCTTCTAACAGGCGTGCGCGCTCTGTGTCGTGCTCGTCGCGTTTGTAGGCTGCGGCTGCCGTGTCATATTCCGTGCTCGCTTTTTCTGTTTCCAGAGCCAGGCGCGCGGCCTCTTTTTCGGCCTGCGCGAACTCCGCTTCGCGCGCGGGGAGCGTCGCCGCCAAAGCTTCGCTCGCGAGATATTCCCTGTGCGCTGCAATCGTCCGGTCGCGTGCGTCGCGCGCCGCGTTCCATTCGTCGTCGAGCTTGACGTATTTTTCAAGCTCTGCGGAAAGAGAGCGCGATTGAGATTCGAGAGCGCGCAAAGCATCCGTCGCGCCCGCGATCTCTGTCTTTAAAGCCTCGACGCGTTGGGCTTCTGCGCGCAGTGCGCTAGCGCGCCCGCGCGGGTCTTCCAGAGTCCGCAGGCGCATTTCCGTCTCTTCCATCTCTTTTTCCAGAGCGGAGACGGCGGCAGCAGCGGCGGCCACGCTCTCTCGCTCATCCCTTTTAGCTTTGCCTTCATGCTCGATTTCCTGTAGCCGTTGCCTGAGCGGATTCAGCTCCGCATAACTCAGAGAGGCTTCCTGCACCAAGATCAATTCGCCGTCAATGCCGGACAATTTGGCGCGCAGTTGATTGATATTCTTCAAATCGTCTGACGGCAACGCGGCCAATTCTTTTTCGATTCCGGCCAGCAGCGCTTCGCGTTCGGCCAGCAGTTGGCGCGACTGTTCCAACTGTGCGCGCACGCTCTCCATCCGGTTAAAATGTTTTTCGGCTTCGCGCGCTTCGCGCACTGCGAGGCCGATGCCAGCCTGCTCCTGTTCTAATGTGCCGAGCTGCGCGGTGTTGGCCGTGAACTGATCTTTGAAATAATCTTCGAGCGTCTGGTCTTCGCCGATGTTGAGGCATTTCTGAGAGAGAATCGGGCAGAGACCGTTTTTGACTTCGCGATGAAATTTTTCGTCGCGCGCGATTCCGGCTTTGAGGTGTGCGAGCTGTTCGGTCAACTCGCGCTCGCGCGCCGCAAGATTAGCGAGTTCTGTCGCCTTCGCAGAGAGCTTTTCCAGCTCGCGCATCTCCTTTTCACGCGCGGCTGATTCGCGGCGCAAACGCTCTGCTTCGCGTGCAGCCTCTTTTTTCTGCGAGGTCAGATGCTTGAGGCTGGTCGCAGCTTTCTCCGTCTTGCTGAGCCGCGTCTCAATCTCTATGCGTTCGCTCGCAAGGTCTGCCGCGCGTTGCTGCGCGCCCTCTCCCTTCTCGGCCTCTTTGACGCGCTCGCGGATTTGCGTGTGCTGCTTGCGCAGTGCGTCAAGCTCACGGTCAAGCTGCGCCAGCCGCTTGCCCGCGCTCGCTGCCTGCGCACGCAAGTCACGAAGCCGCTCTCGCTCGCGCTCCAATTCTTCCTGCTCCGTAATCAGTGGAGCGAGCGCGGCCACAGATACGCCCGCCTGCACGGCTCTCTCAAGAGTCTCTTCGAGACGCGACACGTCGCTTCTGGCAGAGACCGTCAAAGCTTCTGCGCGTGCGGCTTCATCGCGCAACTTGTCGCGCGACACACGCTCTGTTTCAAGCTGGCTCAGGCGTTCGAGCGAAGACAGATGAGCTTGATAGTCCGATTCCGCAGCACGCTTGCGCGCATCGGCTGCGACGGCGGCATCACGTTCAGCTTGCCTGTCATGAAGACGCCGCCCGGATGCTTCTCGCTCGACTTCGAGACGGCTTTTCAAGGCGCGTGTGTCATTGGCACGCTGCTCCGCCGCATCCATACGACCTACGACGCGCGCACGCTCTGCTATTTCCTCTTTGAGCTGCGCCAGCGTCGTTTCAAGCTCGCGCACACGCGAGCTTGTTTCCGTTTGTTCCTGAACCATCTCGTCATAACGTGCGAGCTGTCCTTCTGCGCTGGCGATGCGCTCGCGCACGGATGCCGTGCGGTCGTCTATCAGGCGCACGGTCTCGCGCAGGCGTTCCGCGCCCTCACGATATTCTTCGACCTTCAAGAGACGATCAAAGGCAGCCTTGCGCGCGGTCGGGGCGAGGATGAATTCGGCTGTGAATGAGCCTTGCGGGACGCCTATCGCAGAGCGAAACAAAGCGCGCAAATCCGTCCCCGGCTCGATGCCCAAGTGCTGTCGCAGGAACGCGCCGACATCCGCTTTCTTCTCGGCGATACGCATGTTGAGGCCATGATCGAAAACATGATAACCCTGCCCCGTGTCTCTGTAGACGGTGTATTGCCGCTCATCCAGATCGCTCTCAAAAGTGACGCGCACAGAGCCTTTCTTCGCGCCGCGCCGCAGGAAATCCTCTTTGCTGTAATCGAGCGTGTCAAACAGCGACCACGCGATGGCTTCGAGAATTGTGGTCTTGCCCGCGCCATTCTCGCCCGTAATCGCAGTCGTCCCGCGCCCAAAGTCATACTCTGAGTGAACGTGAGATTTGATGTTGACTAGCTCAACCCTTGTGACGTGCATTATCTCTGGTTTGCCTTTGAGAGGCTGATAAATATTCGCGTTAGTGCGTTGTGAAAAAAAACTTTACATCTTCCCATTCTAAACAGTCACTACAACAGGCGTCCTGCCTGTTTGCGGTTGCAGCGCGGAAACTGCTTTTTGGTCTTCTGCCCAGAGCCATGCGGTAATCGCTTCTTTGATGTTATCCAAAGCCTCCTGCTCGTCTTTACCCTGAGAAACGCAGCCGGGCAGCGCCGGACACTCCGCAACAATCCAGCCGTCTTCGGCTTGTTCAAGCGTAACGTGGAAAATCATGTCTACTCTCTCCTCCGCTCTGAGCGCAACTTCCTTTCGGACAATGACAACTTGTTCAATCCTCGCTTAAAGATTCTACTTGCTTTCTCGCGGCACGCCAAACAGCAGCGCGATTGGTCCTAAGAGCAAGAGCCACATTGCCGCGCCCAAGCCGAAACGCTCTGCGAAGAGGCCGAGCCCGAGCGGAACCAGACTGGTAAAGAGGCCGCTCAGGTTGCCGAGCGCCATCACCGCGCCGCTTTGACCGGGCATCGCCGCGTAAAGCTGCGCCTTCAGAATCGAATACCATCCGGCGTTTGAGAAGCCTATCAAGCCCAACACGACGAGCTTCAACGTGACGCCGGGGACGAGCAGAAACGCCGGAAAGAGCAGCAGGATAACCAACGCGCTCAGGCGCAGGTAACTGAGGCCGCGCACGCGCTCCAAGAGCGGCAGCAGGAGAATATCGCCGGGTAGCCCCGCGCATGTCCAGACGATGAGCGAGAGACCGGCCTGCGCTTCGCTCAAGCCCACCACGTCAACAAAGTAGAGCGCGAGATAGCCGTGCAGCCCGTCCATCACCAAATCTGCCAGCTCCAGCAAAATCAGCCAGCGCAACACCTCGCGCCTCTTGAGCGCACGCAGGGCTTGACGCACTCCTTTCCACAGGCCGATTCGCGCATGCTGCTCCATATCTGCCGAAGGCGTGACGAAAGGGAATCGCCAGGCCGCCGCGACCAGCATCAGCGAGAGCGCGAACAAGATGACATGCACGCCGCGCCAGCCTGCTCCGACCATCAAAGCCAGACCGAGCGCGAGTGGCCCAACGACATTGCCTAACGAGCCTGCCAACTCCCAACGCGCCATGTTCTGCTCGCGCCGCGCCGGAGCCGCATCCATCAAAGCCGCCTGCGAGAGATTGACGAATGCGCCCGAAGCCGGACTGAACAGCATGAATGCCAGCAGCAGGAGCGTAAAGCCGTTGCTCACGGCGATGAGCAGAAAAGCGAGAGTAAAGAAAATGCCGCCGCCCAATATAATCGCCCGCCGCTTCCAGACATCACCGAGGATGCCCAGCACAGGCTCGACCACGCAGCCGAAGATGGACGGCACGCTCATCAACAGCCCGATTTCGGTGTAAGAAAGTTGCAGATCGTTACGAACGAGCGGCCATGAGACTTCCCGCACGCCGAAGACAAATTCGTCCAGAAACTCTATCGCCAGCAGTGTGAAAGAAAATGAGAGCGCACACTTTCGCCCCGCTCTGCCGAGACGCAGAGCAAGGCTTTCATTTTTCAGATGAAGCATTGGATGATTCCTCTTTTGTTGCCTCGAAAGTTTTTGAGAACGCTGCTGTCTTGAGAAAAGCGTCCTCGTCAGAGGCGGAGGAATCACCGAGCGGGCAAGGCTGTACCTGAGCCGTCGCTTAATGCGCGGCGTGCAAGCGCCCGTAGCTAGGCGGTTAGAAAATTACCAGGGAGGGTATTTCATAGCGTCAATATTTTTATTGCCTGATGTCCGGTTTGTCCACTTGTGTTCTGCTCTCAGGCGAAAAAAAAGGGATTGAGCATCATTCTTAAAAATGACGCTCAATCCCTTTTTGGCTTAAAGGCTGACGGGCTGAAATGGCTTATCGCCAGCCGGGGTTAATGTTTAGTGGCTATTGTAATTCGCCGGCGGGTAATCTCCATTCAGACCCCATTCAATGGATTTTGAGATGCCGGTGCTGCTCTGACGCACATGGAAGTAGGTCTGATCAGCGGCCTGACCGGAACGCCAGACTGCGATGTCTATCTTACCATCGCCGTCATAATCGCCCTGCGTCGTGAAGTCCACGTTAGAGACGCCCCATTCAACGGATAGCGCCGTCCCGTCCGTGCTGCGGCGGACATGCCAGAAAAGCGGCGCGCTGCCCGTGCCGTAACGCGCAACGGCTAGATCAGTCTTGTTGTCGCCGTCATAGTCGCCCGGAACAACCGTGTCCGTCGAGAAACCCCACTGGATGGTGGAGGAACCGCCGGATGATTGATTGATGAAGAAGGCTGCATTGCCGCCTCCGATGGCGCGCTGAACGGCGTAGTCATAACGCCCGTCGCCGTCATAGTCTCCGGGAGCGACAAAGTCGCCGGCAGAGGTCTGCGGCCCGTTGCCCCACTGCACGGCGCTCGCGTTGCCGGTGCCACTGTTAAGGACATACCAGAATGCCGGATTACCGGCGGCGGCTCCGGGACGATACACGGCCAAGTCAGACTTGCCGTCTCCGTCATAGTCGCCGACCACTGTCGGGTTATCCCCGGCAGCTCCAAAGTTTGCTGTCCTCACTGTGCTGGTTAAACTCTGTAGGATGTACCAGGTGCCGGTACTGGCACGCCACACTGCCAGATCAGTCTTGTTGTCGCCGTCGTAATCGGATGGCACGAAGAAGTCGCCATTGGCGCCCCACTGATATGTGTTGCTTGCGCCTGTGCCCGCTGCACTGTTCGACAGGATGAACCAGTTTACCGGAGTGCCGGAACCGCCTGTGGCGCGAATTACCGCATAATCGGAAAAGCCGTTGCCGTCAAAATCTACGGGTTTGTCAGGCGTCGGCGGCGTCGCACCTACAAGATTAAGCGTCGCCGCAGAGACCGTACCGGTGTCAGCCGAACAGTGGTCGCGGAATCTCAATGTCCACGTTCCATTCAGTTGAGCCGTCGAGAGTCCTGCAAACACAGGAAGCATCAAAGTGTTAGCTCCACCGCCAGCCACTTCACCCGGGCTTGATGTCCGGTAGCTGGCAGACGGAAGCGGGGCTCCGCCCGTCGTCTCAGACGCTGCCGCTTGCCACCACGTCGGCGTCGCAGGCGCTGTGTCCGTGAAGGTGTAGGGGCCTAACACATCCGAACTGTCACCGGCGGCGGCGGCAGTGGTGGCTCCCGTGCGAGAGAAAATGACATGCTCTGGTGCGCCGCCCGGTGCGATCAATCTCACGTCGAGGTCGCCGACCCATGTGTGGTTGGGCGTCAGGGTTATGACCACATTCATGCTCGAAAGCGGGGCGGTCAGACCAGTCACCGCAAAGGCGACATCGCGGTTAGCTCCATAAGCGTTGCAGGCCGCAGGGCCGTCTGGAATCGCTCCGACGTTGGTTCCCGGAAAAGCCACCTGCGGCGCATCAGGAGCGTCCTGTGCAGAAGAGTTGGCTTGAACAGTCGGGCGAAAGCCGACGGTCAGCAATGAGAAAGCTAGCAGGATTGCCAGCGTGCCAAACAGAGGTCTGGCAAGCGGGCTAAGGTTGGCAGTTCGTAATGCTCGCATGTGGTCTCCTTCTGGTGTAAAACAGCTTGAGTTGGTTCTCTGGGCTGAAGAACTTCAAACTAATCCGCGTCAGTGCGCCAGCTTTGACGCGGAGCGGATTGCATGAATAAATTAAGTTAGAAGCCTTAGAATAGCTGGTATTGGGTGACTTGCCGAAAAACAGCCCTTGGAATATCCCGTACTTTACTCGTTTACCTGTCATTCGACAAGTAAAAATTTAAGTAAATGAGCCGCACGGGCTAAAATTCCATCAAAAGTTTTGCGCCGCCAGCGTTCGTAAATCCTGATTCCCGCTGGCGGCGCAAAAAAAATGCTGTCCTTTCAAAGAGGTTTTAAAAACCCTCTTCTATAAATCTTCAACTCGCAACTGCGTGTCTGCATTTTTCCATGCGCTTTCAAACTCTCGCCGGACGAATTGCGCGGCATCATTTTTGCCCTGCGCTTTCAAGCTCTCCATCAGGCCAAAGAGCGAGCGACCGTTGCGTGCGTTCCTTTGCAGGTCAGCGCGGAAAACTTTTTCCGCCTCCGCCGCGTCGCCGCTTTTGAGCAGCACACCGCCCAAAGTTTCTCTCAGCGGTAAGAACCATCCGGGCGGCTCGTCGTAGGCCAGAGCGTCTTCCATCAACACGCCCTTGCGCAACAATTCGATAGCAGCTTTCTCATTGCGCTGTGCGACGGCGATTCGCGCGCTCAAGACATGCTCGGCAATCTTCAACACGCTGCTCGCGCTGTTCAGCCCGTAACCCGCCTCCGCCGGAACCGATTTTACAGACTCAAGAAACAGCTTGCGCTCATTCTCGGCCTCTGCGATTTGACCTTTGGCGGCGTGCGCCATCCCGCGCGCGAAACGCCAGACAGCAATCATGCCGTGCAAGCCCGCTTCCGGTTGCGGCATCTTTTGAATGTCGTCCCACTTGCGAAAGCGCACCATCATCAGCATCGGAGTTGCAGCGAAACCATCAAGCATCGGCATTGCTTTGAGATTCGCCGCGATGTTTTTTTCAAGCTTGCGCGAAGCCGCTATGGCCTCTGCATACTGACCGCTCATGCCATAAGCGACGGCTAGAAAATGCAGGTTGTGGTTGTAATACATGAGCGGGTAAAAACCTTCTCTGCCGCTCGATTTGAAAAAGTTTTCATCAGCCTCAGCCGCATCTTTGTTGCTGCGCGCGGCTGCCGCGTAATCGCCCGTCCGCATGTAAATGTGCGCGGGCATGTGCACCAGATGCCCTGCTGCCGGAACTGCCGTCGTCAGTTTCGGCGCGTAAACCATCGCGCGTTCGGGATGGCGCGAAGCTTCGACGGCGTGTATGTAGTAATGAATCGCGCCGATGTGGTCTGGGTCGCGCCTGAGCACGGATTCGAGGACGGCGACAATCTCTTCCGTGCCTTCGGCTGGCTTGCCGTCGCTCGTCCAGAGCTGCCACGGCTTTAAGTTCATCGCGCTCTCCGCATACAACGTCGCCGCATCCAGATCATCCGGATAACGCTTTGACAATTCGCCCATCGCGTTCTTGTAATCAACGGCGAGCTTTTTCAAATCGGCTCCCGGCGCGATGGAATATCTTTTCGCCAGAGCTTCAATGTAAGCACGCTCGCGCTCCGAAACTTTAGCCACCAGCGAGAGGGCTTTTTGCACCGCTTCATAAGCAGCCTTTTCACGCTGCGGATCAACATCCAGATTGATGTTCGGCCCCAGCGCGAGCGCGATGCCCCAATGCGCCATCGCCATCTGCGGGTCAAGCTCTGCCGCGCGCCGGAAAGAGCGCACCGCCTCCTCATGATTAAAGGCATAGACCAGCGTCAAGCCCTGATCGAAAAATTTCTGAGCCTCGGCATTGCCCGTCGTCACCGGATGATGATGCGAGCCAAGCCCCGGCATCAAGGTCGCCGGTTTCTCGCTGGCGGGCGCATGCATCGAAGTGTGTTGAGCGAGGATGATGGGACTGGTACAGAGAAAAAAAGCGAGGGCTAAAACGGGGGAGTATCGCATTGCAAGTTCTCCTAAGAAGTTAAAGGAATTTCAATAAAATCTCCTGACTGCGCTGTCGCTAATGCAGCTTCGATAACAGGAATTAACGTTTCAACTATTGGCACTTGATTGCTCGGCAAGAGCAATACAGCAAACCCGCGTCCCGTGAGATTCTGTTGATGGCGCAGATTCTTGTCCGTGGTAATGAAAATATCAAACTTGCCTTCCGCCGCTACCAGCAGGTCTCCATTCTTGAGTCCAGCCCATCCCATCTCCTGAACTGTACTGATGTCTCGCTCAGGCAGCCGCTTCTTTACAACGCGAGGCGTACATTCATCAAGCAAAATCTTCATGCCGCACGGCCTAAGCGCGTCAATGTTTCTTTAGCAAACTCTAAAACCTGAATCGCCTGTTCGCGTGTAACTGTCGGAAAGTTGTCGAGAAATTCATCCAACGTTAGGCCAGCCTCGATGTTATCCAGCAACGCTGCAACCGGAACACGCGTCCCGCGAAAGACAGTCTCGCCACTCAGGACTTCAGGGTCACTCGTAATCGGAAGTCGTGTGATTTGTTCTTCTTCAAATGACATTATGTCCTTAACCACCTCTTTCATTATTCAATGCGAGACTCAAAAGAATTTCTTACTTTTTGTGTCTTGCTTCTCAGTTCTTCAGAAAGGTTTTCCGTCCCACACAAATTTAAACACTCTTGCAAAATAACTAAGCTATGATTGAGAAGATGATCATCTCTTGCTGGCTCTCGTAAGTGTCTTCTATAGGGATACTTGCCGCCGTGAAAAAGATTATTGCGTACACACTTGATTGCATGAATTAGCCCTTTTAGTCCAGCATCATATCCATCACCTTTAAAATCTATCTGATCATCTTCATTAAGAATTTGTTTCCGAGGAGGGTCATTCTGAAAAAACTCAATTGCAGTATTAAGAAGTTCTCCTCTTTGCCTATCATCTTGCTTATCAAACTCAGGAGCTATGTCCACAACGAAGGCATCCCAGTTCGGTGACAGCATATTCCTTTCCCATTTCCAATAACCTGCTTGCTTTAGTGCACACTCGAACTTTGAAAAACAAATAAAGAAATCGAAAACCTCACCAGCGGATTTACCAAGCTGCTCGCGAAAATCTTGAGCTTGTGTCCTAATGTTAATTTGTTCTTGCATCTGAACTTATCTCTTGCTCATTCACCTTCTAACACGGTGAGAAAAGCTTCCTGCGGAATCTCTACGCAGTTCATCGTTTGGTGAGACTACAGATGAGATAGTTGAGCGGCGTGGTGTCTGAAATGACGATCATTTCGCCAATGCTCGCTCTAGCGTCTCACGGTCTTTCTCAAAGTCTTCAATGGAGTACTCAAGGTATACGTTATGCGCTTTTAGAAAAGCGTCAACCTGTAAATCAGTTTGAAACCCGAGCATCTTTCTCACTTGAGCTTGAGTGAGTTTGCCTGAGCGATAGTTTTCCAGCGCGATTGCTTCCAGCACGTTACGCTCAACGTCTTGTTCGTTCGCTTGTAGCTGCCGCGCAACGTCTTCGGGCAAATCAATTATCACTTGCATAGTACATCTCCCTGCGAAACGTGTTTCGCGCCTTCATTCATTCACCTTCAACACAGCGAGAAAAGCTTCCTGCGGAATCTCTATATAGACTATTATTTAGCGAGGTCACGTTTGGATTCAGCAAAGACGGCTTCCTCTATGTCTATGCGCTCCTCTATGATTCGCTTAAGCCATTCTTGGACGCTCGCCTCTCGATGCAGGCGCGCAAAGAAAGCGGCGCGTGAAGCAAGTTCAGAGGGAAGTGAAACCGCAGAGGGCTTCGATTGACGCACGCGGACAGGTTCGCCCCAATTGGATTCATCGTCAGCATGTTCAACGACGAGTTGGTCAATCTGTTCAACAGAAAGGTTTTCGGGCTTCTTATTCATACATCCCATCCTGTGATAATGCGTACTACATTGTTTGGCTTGAGTTGAAAGATAAGCTTAATGGAACGACCACCGACGGTTCGTCCAACAAGTTGATAACGATCCTTGAAAGACTTGTTTCGGCGCACTTCAAAATCGGAAAAGAAGCATTCGACTGCTTCCTCGAAAGTGATGTGATGCGCGGCGAGTTCATCTCGTTCAAAGTCATATTCAAAATCGGTCGGCGTAAACCGATGCCAATTTACCATCACTCATTCACTTTCAACACTGCGAGAAAAGCTTCCTGCGGAATCTCCACGCGCCCGACTTTCTTCATGCGCTTCTTGCCCTCTTTTTGTTTTTCGAGGAGCTTGCGTTTGCGCGAGATGTCGCCGCCGTAGCATTTGGCGATGACGTTTTTGCCCATTGCTTTGACGGTTTCGCGCGCGACGACTTTGTTGCCGATGGCGGCCTGAATAGGGACTTCAAAGAGCTGGCGCGGGATGAGCTGCTTCATCTTCTCTGCGAGCGAGCGCCCTTTGGCCTGAGCCGTCGAGCGATGCAGGATCAGCGAGAGCGCGTCAACCGGTTCGCCCGCGACCATCACGTCGAGCTTGACCAAGTCGCTTTCCCATTGTCCCGTAAAGTGATAATCGAGCGAGGCATAGCCCCTTGAAACCGACTTCAAACGATCATAAAAATCAAGCACGATCTCGTTCAAAGGCACTTCGTATGTGAGCATCACGCGGTTGGAGGCTATGTACTCAAACTTTTTCTGCACGCCGCGCTTTTCTTCCAGCAGCGGAAGAATGCCGCCCAGGTATTCATCTGAAGTCAGAATCGTGGCTAAGATAACAGGCTCTTCGATCTTCGCGATGCGGGCGGGGTCTGGCATCTTGGCGGGCGAATCAATTTCCAAACGCTCGCCGTCCGTCGTCGTCACTGTGTAACGCACACCCGGCGCGGTCGTGATTAAATCCAGATCGAACTCGCGCTCCAGCCGCTCCTGCACGATCTCCATGTGCAGGAGTCCGAGAAAGCCGCAACGAAATCCGAAGCCGAGCGCGGTTGACGATTCAGGCTCGTAGAAGAAAGAAGCATCATTCAGGCGCAGCTTATCGAGCGCATCGCGCAGCTCTTCATATTGATTCGTGTCTATCGGATAAAGTCCGGCAAAGACCATCGGCTTGATTTCCTGAAAGCCGGGAAAAGGCTCTACGGTCGGGCGCGCACTCTCTGTGATGGTGTCGCCAATCTGCACGTCCGCGACTTCTTTGATCGAAGCCGTGAGAAAGCCAACCTCGCCGACGCCGAGGCGGTCAATCGTCGTCGGGCGCGGGCGATTGACGCCCAGTGTCTCGACCTGATAATCGCGCCCGGTGTTGAAGAAGCGAATCTTCATCCCCTTTTTAATCGCGCCGTCAATCACGCGAAAGAGGACGATCACGCCGCGATACGAGTCGTACCATGAATCGAAAATCAGAGCCATGAGCGGAGCCTGTGGGTCTCCCTTTGGGTGCGGAACGTCCCGCACGATGGCTTCCAGAACTTCGTCAACGCCCTTGCCCGTTTTGGCCGAAGTCAGCACGGCGTTATGCGTCTCAAGCCCGATCAGATGCTCTATCTGCTCAAGAGCTTTTTCGGGTTCTGCGCCCGGCAAATCAATCTTGTTGATGACGGGAATTAATTCCAGATTATTTTCGATGGCGAGATAAGTGTTGGCGAGCGTCTGCGCCTCTACGCCCTGCGAGGCATCCACGACGAGCAGCGCGCCTTCGCAGGCAGAGAGCGAACGCGAGACCTCGTAAGAAAAATCAACATGCCCCGGCGTGTCAATCAGGTTCAGGACATAATCCTGCCCGTCCTTCGCCTTATAATCGAGCCTGACGGCGTGCGATTTAATCGTGATGCCGCGCTCGCGCTCCAAGTCCATGTTGTCCAAGACCTGCGCAGACATCTCACGCTCTGTCAGCGCGCCGGTCATCTCAAGCAAGCGATCCGCCAGCGTGGACTTGCCGTGGTCTATGTGCGCGATGATGGAAAAATTTCGTATGCGTTCTGGGTTCATAAAAAAAGGAGTCAGGAGTCAGGAGTCAGGAGTCAGAAGAAATACGTTGAAGTTTCATTCTGGCTTCTGGCTTCTGACTCGTGGCTTCTGTTGTTATAACAAAACGGGCGCGAAACCGCACGCGCGCCCGTCTGACTCCGCCCTGTTTGGAAAAGTGTTTATGGCGTTGCTTTCATCCATTCGATGCAGCGTTTGAGGTGAGTGTGCATGTTTTCTGCGGTGTCGTGATGGATGCGACCGTGACCGGGCAGCACCCACTCGAAAGTGTAATCCAGCAGCCTTGTCATTGAGCGCGTCTGCACAGGCCACGAGTACCACATGGCGTTGCGAAAGGCCGTCAGGGTTTCTCTAGTGGGCGACCAGGCTAAGTGATCTCCGGTAAAAAGGAATTTGTTTTTGTAGAGCAAGACCATGTGGCCGCGCGTGTGTCCGGGCACGGGAATCACAGTCAGGTCGCGGTCAAGCTGTAAAATCTCTTCGCCTTCGATGACGCGCTCCATGCCGAGCCGTCCTGCGCCGTCCGCCGCGTGCATGATGCGCTCCATGCCGAACTTTTTAGCGAAAGCGGCGT
>JACMLC010000621.1 GCA_014379795.1 Pyrinomonadaceae bacterium | reverse complement strand
TGATTTTTCTGATTGAGATTATCGGTAATCTGGTGCGCCCGATGTCGCTCGGCCTGCGTCTCTTCGGCAACATGTTTGCAGATGAGCAGGTGGCGGCGAATATCGCCGGACTCGCGGCTCCCTGGACACAGATTATCGTTCCGGTGTTTCTCATGCCGCTGGCCGTGTTTGTGGCTTTTATTCAGACCTTTGTGTTCGTGCTGCTCTCGATGGTTTATCTGAGCGAAGTTTCGCATCCGCCGCACACAGAACACGGAGAGCATGAGCATTCGCCGCACGCAGAACATGCCGAAGGCAACGTCGTCGTTCCGGCTTAAGGTTTGAGATTTAAAATACTTGCTTTGCGAAGCAAAGGTTGAGAAGAAATTAGCTGATTGAAAAGCTTCTTCTCTTTGCGTTCTTGGCGAAAAAAACTTAGCGTTCTTTGCGGTTAAGAAGAAGTTTAATCGCAAAGAACGCTAAGAAGTAAGACGCAAAGTGCGCAAAGAGTTTTTATTCTTGATTTAATATTTGCTTTGTTAATGGCGCGCTTTTGAGCGGTGCGGGCATGCGCGCCCGCGCACGTTGGGGCGCACGGGTTCGAGAATTTCTGTTCAGAAGCTACAGAGCTGGTGGGAAAAGAGAAGCGAACTTAAGTGTGAAGCCTGCGCTCCTTAAAAAAGCGCAAGCCGGGTCGGCATCGCTGGAGCACCGTTGTACGAGGGGCGGCTGTATACCGGATGCGGGCGAAATTATAATAACGCTGCTCCCTTTCCTGTTTTGAAATATTTCGCTCGAAAGCTTTGAAGAGAAAATTTACTTACACTCTTCGGAGGAAGATTGAGATGAGAAAACTCAGGTTTCTATTTTTTAGTGTGGTGGGCTTGTTGATGGCCGTCGCGCCCGCGCTGGCTCAGGGTGCGGCTGATGCTGGGGTTGCCGATAATGCCAGCAGCGTAGATAAGTACAAGGCGATTGCCGCAGGCTTCGGCTTTGCCCTTGCCGCAGGCTTGGGCGCGCTCGGCCAGTCTCGCATCGCCGCTTCGGCGGTCGAAGGCGCGGCGCGCAATCCCGGCGCTGCCGGTCGTATCCAGACGATGATGATTCTCGGTCTGGCGTTGATCGAATCGCTGGTGCTGTTCGCGCTCTTGATCGTGTTCGTTAAGTTGTAAAAACACGGGCAGACGAGAAGACAAGGAAGATGCGGGTGAAGCTGAAAATGCTTGGCCCGCATTTTTTGTATGCTTTCCCGGTTTCGCGTATTACGCTGATACGCCCCGATTAGCTTGAGCTTTGGCTAAAACTGCGAAAGCCAAAGGGTATTGGCCGCTTTGTCTGACATGGCATGAGCTTTGCGATTAAATCACAATAAATTCTCTCCAACTCCCCCTGAAATTGTGCGCCCCCGATGATAGACATATTAAAAAATCTTCGTTGAGGGATACCAACATGAAAAAAATAGTTTTGGCGATTGTATTCGCGCTGATGGCCGCGAGCTTTGCTGCGGCTGATACGGTTTATTTGCGCGACGGTCGCGCCGTGCGCGGGACTGTGCTGGGTTATATCGGCGGTCGCTTTGCTGTGCGCCTGACCGAGAGATACGAGACGACTGAGCGCAGGCAGACGAACGAGGTAGGCGAGATCGTCTTTTTTCGCCCGCGCGAGATTGACCGGATAGAGATTGACGGACGCTCTTTGGAAGAGGCGCGGTATCGCACGCGGCGCGTCGAGGTCACGCTGGCTCCGAACTGGGTTGACAGCGGCGTGGACGTGCGGCGCGGCGACCGTGTGCAAGTCTCCGCCTCCGGCACTATCGTCGCGGGACGGACGCGCATCACGCCCGACGGCTTGCGCACGACAGACCCGTATGCTCCTTCGCCGCGCTCTGCCGAAGGCGTTTTGATCGGTGCGATTAGCAATGATGCAAACGCTCCGGTGATTGAGATTGGCTCAAACAGAGAGTTTGTCGCAGACCGCGACGGGCGGCTGTACCTGACTCCTAATCGCAGTTCTTACACGGACGCACGCGGCGCATTCGATGTGCAGGTGCGGACAGAGCTTGATTTCAGACAGCGCAACACGACCGCGCGGCGCACGGGCGATGAAGAGACGGACGACTACGACCCGTTCGGAACATCCGTGGAGAGCAGCAATCCAGCCCCTGCGCGGCGCAGAGTTCAAGGCAGCCGCGTTCCCCAGACCTCAGACGATCCACCGCCACCAGCGACCCTTGAAAAAATTATCGTTGTTCCCGGCACATCGCGCGGCACTGATACGGGGCTTGAATTACGCGCTGGCGATCAGGTGACGATTACCGCGACGGGAACGGTTGTCGCGGGGCAGCGCGCAGGGTCTGTCACGCCGGACGGCGGGCGCGTCGGCGTCATCAGCGCATATCCTGTGCCGAGTGTCGGCGTGGGCGCGCTGATAGGTTATATCCGCACGGCTGACGGGCAGGCGGGAACGCCTTTCGTCATCGGCAGCGGGAATTCATTTACACCCGAAACGGATGGCAGGTTGTTCCTGCTCATCAACGACGATAACTACCGCGACAACAGCGGCAGCTTTAACGTCAGGATTGTTTACATGGACAGAGAGATGTAAAAAAAAGTGGAAAGAATGAGGATAACAGGCAAAAGCCGGAAGGCTTGACAGCCCTCTCTACTCTTGCCTTTTACCTTTTCACTTTTTGTATGATACGCTCAATACCACTCTCGCAATCAAAGTGCTCTAACGAGGCGAAAACGTGCCCATGAAAAAGTGTCCGAAGTGTGGCGTGGAATATAAAGACGCGAATACCCTGTGCCCGTCCGACGGCGCAGTGCTGGTCAAGACTGAAGACACGCTGCTCGGGCAAACGCTCGCCGGAAAATATCGCGTTGACGAATTTTTGAGCGAAGGCGGCATGGGCACTGTTTATCGCGGGACGCATGTCCTGATGGACAAGGTGGTCGCCATCAAAGTCCTGCACCCGGCACTCGCCGCGGACGACAAGATCGTCGCACGCTTTTCCAGAGAAGCCAGAGCCGCTTCGCGCATCTCGCACCCACACGCCCTGAACGTCACGGACTTTGGCGAATCCGAAGACGGCATCGTCTTTCTCGTGATGGAATTTTTGAATGGCCGCACGCTCAAGG
>JACMLC010000620.1 GCA_014379795.1 Pyrinomonadaceae bacterium | reverse complement strand
TCACGCTCCTGCTGTGGGCGGACATGCAGGGGCGCGTTGTTCTCATCTCGCTGCCACAGCAGAATTACATCTCCGTTCGTGAAGAGTATGCGAGTTTTGTAGAGCCGCTTCATGCCACGCTCGGGAAGACGATGAAGCATCTGAAGCCGGATTACAGCGCGCCGCCCGACGCGCCGTTTACGGCTGAAGAGGTCAAGATTAAAGTCAAAGATTTCGAGCTGGCCGGAACCCTTCTGCTTCCCAAAACAGGCGCGCGTCCCTTTCCCGCCGTCATCACCAGTACAGGCTCCGGGCAGCAAACGCGCGACGAGCCTGTTATCAAAGACTATAAAATATTTCGCCAGCTCGCCGAACATCTTGCAGCACGCGGCATCGCGGTCTTGCGTGTGGATGACAGGGGCGTCGGCGATTCGACCGGACTCGGGACGCTGGACAGGGCCACGACCTTTGACTTTGCGGACGACGCGCGCGCACAGGTCGCATACCTGCGCACGCGCAGCGAGATTGACGCGGACAATATAGCCATCGTCGGCCACAGCGAAGGCGGCGTCATCGCGCCCTTAGTTGCCGCAGACGATCCGAAGCTGGCTGCGATTGTGCTTTTGGCTGGAACAGGCAAGCGCGGCGACGAGGTCTTGCTGTACCAGATGAATCGCCCGCTTGAGCTTAACGCGGCGATGTCAGAGGAAGAGAAAGCCAAAGGGCGTGCCGAGAATCAAAAGATAATTCGCACTGTCATAGAGGGCGGCGACACTTCAAAGCTGCCCGCGCTCTTTCGCTTTTACTGGATGAAAGTTTTTCTCACCTACGACCCGCTGACGACCATCAGAAAGGTGAAGCAGCCGATCTTTATTGTGCAGGGCGCGCTCGACCGTCAAGTGACAGAGGAGCAGGCCGGGATGCTGGCAAAGGCCGCGCGCGAGGCAGGCAACAAGGACGTAACCGTGCGCGTCTTTCCAAATCTCAATCACCTGTTCCTGCCTGCCAAAACCGGTGACGAGGGCGAATACAACTCGCTTGAAACATACGTTGTCGGGGAGGATGTGATTAAGGCGATTGGCGATTGGCTGCAATTCAAATTAGAGCGCAGCGTTCGGGCACGGGGACGTTAAAAGGCAAAAGGTAAAAGTAAAAAGGTAAAAGTGAGGCAGAAACCGCTTTAATAAAATTTGGTTTCCCCTTCCTTTTACCTTTTACCTTTTTACTTTTACCTTCTTCTTCTGTGTGGTTATTTTTTGATTTGATTAATGGCGCACAGCTTCAATAGCAGCATTGACATCCGCTTCCACGCCGCGCAGGACGATAACGCTATCATTGATGAGCAGGACGATTGTCGTAAATGAATCTTCGCGCCAAGTCGCCTGCGCTTCGCTGCCGTTTGTGGACTCGCCGCCGGGTTGCACGCCCTTGCGCTGCTTTTGGAGCGTGTTGTAAGCCTTAAAAAATTCTTCTGCATCTGCGCGTTTGTCCCACACGGATTTCCAGACGAATAACGACGCGCCGCCCCCGCGCTCAAAAAGAACTGCGCGGTCGCCGCCCCAGCCTGCCGATGCGCGCAAAGCTTCTCTCTCAGCGACGCCCGCCATCAACACGCCGCGCAAACCTATCTCGCCCATAGAGGTCGCGGTCACAACGCGCCAGCCGCTTTGTGTCAGGGACGCTTCATTTAATTGCACGTCGCGCGGGGCTTCGCCTTGAAAATATTTTTCGGGATGCAGGATTTGCTCACTCGAAACGGGTGGAGTGCGGAACAGATTGTCTATGCCGCGCTGCCCCTCTTTACGCCGGACGGCTTCGACAAAACGCGCGCCGTCGCGATAGCGAAAGATAAAAGTTTCGGTCAGGAGAGGCGGAAAGAGCGCGCCGTACTCTTTGCGGTACAGGCTAAAACGATCATTTTCCTGTCGTGTAATATCTTCGAGCGAGCGGCGCGCGTAGGAGTCGCCTTCTTCGGCGCGTCTCTGCACGTTCATCGCGTCGCCTTCAATCAATGCGAAGACTGCTTCCGTCCGGTCGAAATTGTACGGACGGACGATGAGCATCTTCATCAAGTCGAAATGCTGATCCTGTAACGCGTGGACAAACTCGTGTGTGAGCAGAGAGCTATCGCCCTGTTTGTCTACGAGCAGAATTTGTTTATCGAGCGGCGAATAGGTCGCGCCCGCAGAGACAGCCGTAAAGCTGGCTGCGAGCGATGCTAAATCAGAGCCTTCCGGGAGAACACCGCCCGCCACTGCTAAGCGGCTCAGGGCGCGCAGGTCTTCGCCGCCCATCGTCCTTGCCATCTCGCTCGCGCGCGTGCCGTATTCCCAACCTGACAGCTCTGCCATCCCGACCTCGCTTTTCCATGCCAGACCGCGCAGCATCGAAGCCTCGCGCATCGCTCCCGCGCGCAGCTTTTTTAATTCATCGGAAAGCGGGCGCACGGGCAGCGGAGGGAGGGAGCGCGCAGGCGGCGCGTCACCGGACGAATTCGCGTTCGTGCGAGTCGTGCGCTTTTCCCCGCATGAGGTGGCTAAGAAAGAAGAAACGGCGATGATCAAGGCCGCGCAGACGATAATGATTCCCTTGCTCTTAAAACGCATAACGGCCTGTTAGACGCAGGAAACTCAGTTCGCGATGCCGGTCTCAAAGTCTAGAGTCGTGAGTCTAGAGTCTGGAGTCAAGACCTTTATCAAATCTTGACTCCAGACTCCTGACTCTAGACTCCTGACTTGATTCGCTGAATCAGCCACTCGAACGAGAGCAGCAGCGGAATGATGAATGCGAGCGGCCACCAGTTGCGCAATTCCCAAGTGCGGCGCACGCCCACGCGGCTTTGCGGCAGGGCTGCGAGTTTTTCGTTGAGGGAGTTGAGATTTGAGAGAGAAAAGATGTTGCCTCCTGTCTCGCGCGCTG
>JACMLC010000619.1 GCA_014379795.1 Pyrinomonadaceae bacterium | reverse complement strand
GGAACGTTGATGCTGGCCCAGTGACAATGGTTTTGTGAGCAGGTCTTAAATCGCTTCATCTTCAAACATCTTGGAACTGCAATGCTGAAAGATACCGGACAGAGTGAAGGGGACGCTGTGGAGGCGCAGACGCTGATACTGCTTTCAGGGGTCGGCAAGATTTTCTCTACCGAAGAGGTCGAGACGCATGCGCTTTCCAACATACATCTTGAGATTAAAGAAGGCGAGTACGTCGCCGTTGCGGGGCCTTCGGGGTGCGGCAAGTCTACGCTGCTCGCCATTTTGGGCCTTCTCGATTCGCCGACGGCAGGCAGCTATGTGCTCAACGGAAATCCGGTCACGAAGCTCTCGCAGGCAGAGCGTGCGCGGGTGCGCAATCGAGAGATTGGTTTTGTCTTTCAGAGCTTTAACCTGATCGGCGATTTGACGGTTTTTGAGAACGTGGAATTGCCGCTCACTTACTGGAACATGAAGGCTGCGGAGAGAAAACAAAAGGTCTTGGCCGCGCTCGAAAAAGTGGGGATGGCGCATCGCGGCAAACACTTGCCGAGCCAGCTTTCGGGCGGGCAGCAACAGCGCGTCGCAGTCGCACGCGCGGTCGTCGGCCAGCCTTTGATTCTCTTGGCGGATGAGCCGACGGGGAATCTGGATTCAGCCAACGGCGAGACAGTGATGGAGCTGCTCAGAGATTTGCACAGGGGCGGCACGACCGTCTGCATGGTAACGCATGACCCGCGTTATGCCTTGTATGCGGATCGCACGATTCATCTTTTTGACGGTCGCATTGTCGAAGAGAGCGCGGAAGAGAAGAGCCGCAGTAGTTGGGAGGTGGCCTAAGCCGATGGAAACCTTGTGGCATGATCTCAGGTACGGCTGGCGCACGCTCTGGCGGCATCCGGGCATCACCAGCGTAGCGGTCATCGCGCTCGCTCTCGGCATCGGCGCGAACAGCGCGATCTTCAGCGTCGTCAATGCCATCCTGCTCAAGCCCTTAAAAGTTCCGCATCCTGAGCGCATGGTCTCGCTCACCGAAAACAGAAACGGAGAACCATTCGGGTCTACGGTCGCGCCGGCGAACTTCATCGAGTGGCGCGAGCGCAATCAGGTTTTTGAAGAGATGGCTGCCTTTGCCGGACAGAGCTATAACCTCTTGGGCGGCGACGCGCCGGAACAATTAACAGGCACGCGTATTTCCGCGAGCCTCTTACCCTTGCTTTCGGTTAAGCCTGCGCTCGGCAGAAATTTCCTGCCCGAAGAAGACCAAAGGGGGCGCGAGCGCGTCGCCATCCTGAGCCACAATCTCTGGCAGCGTCGCTTTAATTCAGACCCGAACATTATCAACCGGATGATGAGCCTGAGCGGTAACGATTACCGGATTGTCGGCGTGATGCCTGCGGGCTTTGAATTTCCGAATGCGGAGTCGGAACTGTGGACGCCGATGGCAATCCAAGACGGCGCGGTGGAAGGCATGGGCGGGCGCATCATCAACGTGCTGGCGCGGCTCAAGCCGAACGTCACGCTGGATGAAGCGAACGCGCAGATGAACAACGTCGCGCAGCAACTCGCGCAGGAGCGGCCTGATTTCAATGCCGGATGGGGCGTCCAACTCACGCCTTTGCGCGAGCTGGTGGTCGGAGACGTGAGGCGTTCTTTGCTCGTGCTGCTGGGCGCTGTGAGTTTTGTGCTGTTGATCGCCTGCGCGAATGTCGCCAACTTGTTGCTGACGCGCGCCGCACGCAGGCAGAGAGAGATAGCCATTCGCATCGCTTTGGGAGCGAGCCGCCTGCGTCTTGTTCGCATGCTGTTGACGGAGAGCATGCTATTGGCGCTGCTCGGCGGTGCGCTCGGTTTGCTCCTTGCCGTGTGGGGCGTGGATGGATTGCTGGCTCTCGCGCCGGGAAATTTGCCGCGCGTCGAAGAGATTGGAATGGATCGCTCTGTGTTCGGCTACACGCTTGGGGTCTCACTTTTGACGGGCATCATTTTTGGACTCGCGCCCGCGCTTCAGGCTTCCAAGCCGAATCTTAACGAGCTGCTCAAGGAAGGCGTCAGAAGCTCGCAAGCGGGTTTCGGGCGCGACCGCCTGCGCAGCTTGCTGGTAGTCACAGAGGTTGCGCTCTCGCTCGTGCTGCTCATCGGCGCGGGCTTGCTGATGCGCAGCTTTGTGCGCTTGCAGAAAGTTGACCCCGGCTTTGACCCGCAGAATGTGGTGGCGATGCGAACCTCTCTGCCGGATGAGAAATATGCTGAAGACAGGCAGGTCGTGGACTTTTACAGGCAGGCGATTGAGCGCATCCGGCGGTTGCCGAACGTGTTGCAAGCGGGCGCGATTCATGTCCTGCCTTGGAGCGGAGACAATTCCGGGCGTTACTTTCATCCGGAAGGAAAGCCTTTGCCGAAGGCCGGTGAAGAAGCCACTTATAACTATCGCGTTATCACGCCCGGATACTTTGAGACGATGAGTATCCCGATTTTGAAGGGACGCGATTTTACTTTTGATGATACGGCGCAGGCCGGAGGCGTTGTGATTATCAACGAAGCGATGGCGCGCCTGTTCTGGCCGGATGATGAAGCGGTGGGCAAGCGCGTCAAGCACAGGGGGCGCGAGCAAGACCCATGGTTTACGGTCGCGGGCGTGGTCGGCAACGTGCGGCATCACTGGATCGGCGATTCGACGCAGCCGGAAATCTATTTCACATACGCGCAGGTTCCCATGCTTGACAGCCCGACTATCGAGCGGCACAGGCGCTCGATGCAGATTGTCATTCGCGCCGATTCAGACCCTTTGAGCATCGTGCCCGCAGCGCGCAGAGAGGTCGCCGGGCTTGATCCGGAATTGCCGCTCTTTAACATCAAGACGATGGATGAGCGGCTGGGAAATTCGCTGGTGCGGCCCCGCTTCAATACTCTGTTGATGGGCATTTTCGCAGTGGTCGCGCTGGCGCTGGCGGCGGTCGGGCTTTACGGCGTGATGTCTTACACGGTCGCGCAGCGCACGCATGAGATAGGCATACGCATCGCGCTCGGCGCGCGGCGCAGCGATGTGCTGATGCTCGTCCTCCGGCAGGGTTTGGTTCTTATCTTAGCAGGCGTTGCCATCGGCCTCGTCGCCGCGTTCGCGCTGACGCGCTTTATGTCCGCGCTGCTTTACGACCTGAGCGCGAGAGACCCTTACACCTTCGCCGCTATCTCTCTGTTGCTGATTGCGATTGCGCTGCTGGCCTGCTACATCCCCGCGCGCCGCGCGACCAGAGTCGAGCCGACTGTCGCGTTGAGGTACGAATGATTTTAGAGATGACCGAAGTTTAATTAAGAGGACAAACAGTAGCCCTCGAAGCCCTTGTTCCAAATCAACAGGAGCAAGGCTCAGGACAAGTGTTGCCGTTTTTCGATTCGAAGGAGATAAAGTTATGAAACACAATTCAACATCATGCGTCGCAAAAAGCCGACTTC
>JACMLC010000618.1 GCA_014379795.1 Pyrinomonadaceae bacterium | reverse complement strand
TTATCATAGGTGTAGCGCACGAAGTAAGAGTCTTTGTCCGAGAGCTTGTGATCCACCCTAATGGTGAAGTTGTCTTCGCCCGTCACACGCGCCGCAGAGCTGATGTAGTCAGCCGTGCCGTCGCCGTTATCCCGCCCGTTCGGCAGCGGGAACAGGTCAAGATATGGTTTGACTCTGGGATTGACAGGGAAACAGCGGATGCCGCCCGGAGCGGTCGCATCCGGCAGGCAGCCTGTATGGGCCAGGGCATTCGGCACGACCGTCACAGTCGAGAGGCCGAGTATCTCGCGCAATCCCTCGTAGCCGCCAAAGAAGAAGAGCCTGTCTTGCAGGATCGGCCCGCCGAAGGTGCCGCCGAACTGATTCCGCTTGAACTCCGGCTTCTGCTGGTCAAAAAAGTTGCGCGCGTCCAGATTGTCATTGCGGATGAACCCGAAGAGGTTGCCGTGAAAGCTGTTGGTTCCGGACTTGGTGACGGCCACCACCACCGCTCCGGATTTTCTGCCGTAATCCGCGCCGTAGTTGCTGGACAAGACTTTGAACTCGCGCAGCGTTTCGATTCCGAGCACCATGCCTGCCGCGCTGCCCGGAGTAAAATCCGCCTGGTCGTTGATGTCCGTTCCGTCAACCAGAAAGAGATTTGAATGGGGGCGCGCGCCGAAGGCTGAAAACTTGACGCCGGAACCGTATTGCAGGTCTCTGGCCGCATTGGGATAGAAGACGATTCCGGGTTGCAGGAGCACAAGCTGATCGTAGCTGCGCCCGTTCACCGGCAGGTCGCGAATCTTCTTATCATCCACGACCGAACTGATCTCTGAGCGAGTCGTTTCCACGAGCGGAGCTTCGCCGGTGATGACGACCTTCGCCGTCACTTCGCCGACTTTCAGCGTCAGGTTCACGACCGCCTCGCGCCCGACAGTTAAATCAATGCCGGTTCGGATGGCCGTTTGAAACCCGCTCGACGTGGTTTGGATTTCATAATTCGCAGGTGTGAGCTGCGAGATGTGATAGCGACCTTCGGTATCGGTCACCATCGTGCGCGTCAGTCCCGTCTCCAGGTTTTTCGCGGTGACGGTAACTCCGGGCAGCAGCGCGCCGCTTTCGTCTTTGACTGTGCCGGAGATGTTCGCGGTCGTTGTTTGCCCCGAGCCGCGCAGGGGTAAGACTAACAAGAACAGGAGTACGCAGAGCGTAGACAGAGTTCGACTGTAGTTGATATAGAATCTTTCCATGACGGTCCTTCCCATTTAGAGTTTCGACGTTCGTCGAAGATGACGGTACAACCGATTTAGGAAATGCCAGATTGTCCGGGGGCGCGTGAGGAGTGGTACTGGAAAGTGCTTCTCAGGCGTTCTGCTCCACTAACGACTCGCGCCCACATGAATATTTTCTCAAGTGTTACCTGGTGGGAGTTCGATCAGTTGATGGGAGCTTTTGAGCGCGTCTATCCAGAGCGCGCAGAAACGTTTGCGTTGTTGTAATTGAGCGGCTTGATCGTGGCTAATCTCTTCCCAGCCGTTGTGGCTGAGGTTGAGCAACGTGCCAGTGAGATGATCCTTTAGCTCTATCTTGCATGCAGTTGGCTGATCCCAATCTTCGCTACTTAACTTGAAGACGACCTGCTCACAGGGCTGCCATTCGACATCAAGGAGACGAAGAGCGCGCGGCTCTGCTTCATCCGATACGACTGCCTCTGTACCGGATTGCAGCGAGGTATTGAAAGGGAGCCACAAGGGTTGTGCCTCCGGCGCAAAGAGTGCGTGCCAGACGGCTTCGACAGGTCTTTCAATTTCTATGCCCACATCCAGCTCGCGACGCCAGTCGTAACGCGTGGACTCACCCGTCGCGTGGAATTCAACCAGACGCTTTGTAAAGTCGAGCCATCCTTCGCGCAGCATCATAGCCGCTTCGTGCGTGCGCCCCGCCTCGCTGTCGCTGACGGTGACGAGACAGCCCTTCGCATCGGGCTGAAGATGCCAGTTGATGGTGTCGAGCGGGCCTGTGCCCTGAAAGCGCCAATCGTAGCGAAGAAGCTGCGGCGGATCGAGACTGATTGCCTTGAGTTCGAAAAAATCTCCATCACCGAAAGAAAGGCGAGCGTTTCCGTCTTGAGAGAGCGGCGCGCTCAGCTCGCCGAACCAGCGCGAGACAACGGCAGGCTCGACGAGAGACCGCCAGACGGCTTCGAGCGTCGCTTCTACTTCGACGCTCACGACGACCGTTCCTGTCGGCACCGTATTCGGGTTGATGAGTTGTCTTTCGCTAATCATGTTGCGTGTTTATTCCACGTCTATATCGCCCATCTGCGGCGCGCCGAGTTGTTCTCGCAGGCTCAGGCGGTCAACGACCTGATAAGTTTCCATGATCTTGCCCTGCTCAAGCCTGTGTATGGCAGCCCCGCCTATGGTCACTCGCTTGCCTGTCGGTGGCAGGCCGCGCAGCTCGCCCAGATGCGTTCCGCGACCTGTCAGGTGGACAGCCACCTCATCGCCTTCGGCAAGGATGCGCTCGATTGTGAATTCCATATCGGGGAACGACCCGCGAAACATTTTTATAAATTGCTTCATGCCGTCCGGGCCGGTTGGTTCTTCAGGCCGTGACTCGTCAGGCGTCGAGGGATGCTCGATATAGTTCGGAGCCAACAGCTCGTCGGCCACGTCAAGCTTGCCCGCGTTCCAAACTTCTTCGACAAAACGGCGGACGATTTGCTTGTTCAGTTCCGTCTGGCTGGTGTGTTGTTGCTGGCTGGCTGACATCTCGAATTTCCCCTCCTCAATGGCAATCAACCGTCTCGTGGCCGGTGATGGCGCTCTATTCAGAAACGTCTCCGGTTAAGGTTAAAGCTGTTTGCGGCTCGTTGCCGCTCAAGACCCACGGTGTCGCCTTGCCGGGAATCCCCGTGCTGGCGCAAAGCTGGCTGGCCCTGCGGAAAGCTTCTGCCCAGAAGCCGACCATCACCTGCCGCTCGTGTAGCTGTAAGGCCGGACCCAGATTCTCCCATCCCGTTTGATAGACTTGCAGGATAGAAGCTCCCCAGCCAGCCGGTTCGAGAAAGAGCCTGCCCGTGACCGGGCTGGGCCAGAATGGTCTCTTGAACGAGAAGACGATGAACGGGTAGATGTTGTAAGAGGGCGGCATCACTTCGTGAATCGTCATCTCGACCGTTCCGGTCGCATCTCCCATGTGAACAGTCACGGTCTGGTCTTTCGCAATCTCACCCGCGAAGACATGCAGCCACCACTTGAGATCGCTCGGGTTAAAGAGCCGATCCCATGCTGCGTAAAGCGTGATGGGCAATTCCGTGAGCACGTAAGACTGGCTGCGACAAGGCCAGCGATAATTTGTGCGGGTTCGGATAAAGGCCGCCAGAATATCCAGAATCTCAGGCCAGCCTTCGCCGCGATAGTGTCCCGTCTTGGCCGGAGGATTGAAGGCTTCGTCCACGACCGTGACGCGCGTGCCGCCTTCGACCGGCTCCAGATGCCACCGCACAGTCCACGCGGGCCCGATGCCGAGCCAACGCCAACGCCATTCCAGCAGGAAAGGCGGATTGACTATTTTGGGACGCGTTAAGAAAAAATCGCCGTCTTCAAAATCCAGTATGCAATCGCGGTCAATGTCTTCGAGCGAACCATGACAGGAGATCAGCCATTGCTTCAACGACTCCGGGTCAACCAGTGCGCGCCAGACTTCTTCGGGCGTCGCGGCGATGATCTTACTGGAAACGATGCGCTCCCAGCGGTCGCGCGCGACTGTTTGCGCGCCTTGAGCAAAGAGACGGGGAAGAGCTTCTTCCCCGCCTTCAAGCTCCTGCGGGCGGCGACGGTCGAGCCATTCAAACGTCCCCCCGGTGGCATTCGCCTCGTCCGTCACCTGAGTCGGATAGAGTATCTGCTTTGACAAGGGACAGCCCCTCCTTTAGCAATTCCAACCAAACGCAGTTGGTAAAGTTTTGCCTGATCAATTAGACCGGGAAATTCCCTTGCCAGGTGCAGCAAGACACGCCGGGTTCATCCGGAATGCCGTCCATATCTGTGTCCAGCTCGCCTTCGGCCGTGGAAAACACGTCGCGCGAGTTGAGGTCAATGTGTCCGTCACCATCCCAGTCGTTGAGCTTGCCTTTGAAAGTCCCTGCGATGAAGGTGTTGGTGAGCGGGCCTGCGACCGGATCGTGCAGCGTCGAGAGAATGGCATTGCCCGGCAGCAATATCTGGTCGAGCGATTTGCCGAAGACTTGCTCAAGATTGACATAGCCCCAGCCCTGAAAGCGTCCGCGCACATAGCGGATGGCATCTGCCTGACCAATCTTGAATCCGTTATCCAGATACCAGCAGCCTTCGCGCATGAATCCGATGGTGGCATCCTGAACGCCTTTGGACGGGTCATCGGCGCGGCCACTGACATAGAATGGACGATTGACGTGGGACTCGAAATAGAAGGCTCCGCGATCATCGCGCGTGCGTTCGGTGAAGCCGCGGAAGAGGTAGTTGTCCATGTGCGGGCTGCCGTCCGGGTGCAGGCCGTCAATGGTCTTGGCGATCACCAACTGCCGCTCTCTGGTTGCCACGTTCGGGCAAGCATGAGCCTGTCCGTAGACGCGCGCTAGCCCTTGCGGCGCTAAAGAGAGTTTGCCCCATCGCTGGTTCGTGTTATCCAGGCGGATATACAGGTCGCAGTGAATGAGCAGAAAGATGGTTTCGTCAAAGGTGCGCCCTGGCATCGTGCGACATTCGCGGCCGTCAAAAACCGGATTGCCCGATTGCAACTCGCCGATGAAAAGCCCGGCCCATTCGGAAATCTCCGGGTCAGCATCGCCCTGAAAAGCTCTCAAGGCATGAATGGCCTGGATGCCGCCGAGTTTCTCAATCGCCCAGAGCGAATCCCAACGCACTTGACGGTCAGAGTCTTCTCTGACAGCCTGACACAGCAATTCGATGGCGTCTTTCTCATTACGGTCGGCATATTCGTATAAAGCTTGCTCGCGCATCATCGGGTCAGGATTGTTGAGCGCTTCCCTGCGCAATTCTGCGCTGGGGCGCGGGTCCAGGCGAACGGCCACGCGATCCAGAACATGCGAGAAGTTACTCTCCCAGGCTGCCGGATCGCCCACCACGTGAGCCAGTGGATTCGGATGGGAGAGCGCTGAGCGGTAAGCCAATTCGACGACTTCCCGCTGTTGCGGCGAGAGAGCATCGAGCGAGACGGAGACGTTTTCCATAGAGCCTTCGAACCCGCTCTCCAACATTGCTCTATCATCGGCGAGTTGCATGTGCTCCATTTTGTTGCAAAGGTCAATAGCCATGATTTTTTTCCTTATCTCAAGAGTCGTTATTTTCTAACCACTCATGTTAATGAAAAACCGGCATCACTTCTTCTCACATATTGCTCATTTTGTTTTCCGTGCCTGCGGCTTAAATCGCGTTCCGGCGAGACGCGTGATTTAGCCGCACACGTCGAGCGTTTGCTTGAAAGATGATGCCACGTCGCCGATGCGTTATTCGCGCACCGATGCTTTGATCTGTGGCGGTTTTCACCGCCGGTGCGATGAACGCCCGATCCACTGTAGGGCGCAGGCCGCAACGAGAAAATCTTCTAAGACAGGTAGGACTTTACCTCTGCGCTCACATCGAGTCTTCTTTTAGATTGCTAACTTCTTGATGGCGGGTGAATTGATGACAAAAAAAGAGGCCGGAGAAGCTCCGACCTCGCCTGAGCGGGTTAAGGAAATGTGCGGAATTTTCGAGCCTGCGACGGTTAACCCGAGGCGGCCTTAGCCTTACGGGTGCGCCCTCCGAGCTGTAACATTTGTGGCTGCGAGCCGGGCACTCTCTTAATCAGTCCCCGCGCCTCAAGGTCGAGTTTGACGACGGTCGCATACCACGGCACCGAAGCATCGGCGAAAAGTTTTTTGTCAACCTGCTTGGCGATGGCTTTCGGCAAATCTTTGGACAAAATGCCTTCGCCGTTCTTGGCCGACAAGGTATACAGGATGGCCTTCTTCACCTCGTCATACATCGGACGCGAGATGTTGAAACCCTTTGCCCCCGTCACGTTCTTGGTTTGAATCTTCTCATCATCTTTCTTCATGTGCTTCGTTCCACCTCCGTTAGTGTAAATTCTAGCACTGCCCGGATAGCTCTGTCAGCATCGTCATCAGATGCCGGAGACAAACCTCAAGGCAGAGCCACCAGCAGCTACCTTTTTTATCAGAACTCACAAGAAGACTCCTGCATTGATGCGGGAGATGAATTGTGTCCACCGTGCACATGCTTTCAAATCTGCGCCACAAGTGGTGATATACTCCAGTTCAAATACGACAGGCTTTGTTCTACCAGTGCCCATCAGCCTGTGGAAGCCACCTGTGCGGCTCTTTGAAACTCCGACTAGGGCGTTGTGCAAGGAAGTCTTGCACGTAAAAGTTAGAACCCTGAAGTAGAGAAACAACCGAAACTCCTTTCGAGTTTCACGGCGGGGGCACCGCCAATGTGGATGAGAGATAGCTCTCGTGTGAAGCATGAACCTACCCTACTCGATAGGGAATCCTCGCATTTCTAATGCGGGGAGGATGTCAATTACGACTTCGCCTTCTGCTTTGAAGAAGGGAGAGGCAGCCTGCCCACGAGGCCGAGAAACTCTTGCGAGAAATAGAGGTATTGGCCGATGACGATGATGCTGGTTGGTGAGATGACTTTATCTGTGAGCGTGACCGAGCATTTGCCGTCGCGAATCTGGCAGATGCGTCCCGGCGCGTTCTTGAGTAAATCCATCGAGTACTCGCTGGTGTACATCACGCCACCGGCATCGAAGGCGACGCCAACCGCGCTTGTCAGGCCATCCACTACCATCTTCTCTTCACCGGCATCGAGCGCATTACCATTACGGTTGCTGTCCACTAGACGAGCGATGCCCGAATGTCCTTGAGGGAACGGGTAACCTGCCAGCAGCGCGACATACAATGCTCCGTCCGGTCCAAAGGCGATGCCTGATGGCACAGGGTCTCGCTCAGGCCGATTCAGGAAACTCGTTGGCTGTTGAGAGTTGTAGAGCGGATTCGGCAACTGCTTGAAAGAGGCATAGAGGTTCATCTCGCCGGTGGCTAAATTAATGCGCAAGAGATCGTTGCCTCCGGCATCGGTCGCATAGGCATAGCCGCTGCGCACAGCCAGATCGAACGGATCACACTCTTTGCCTTTCTGGTCGGGATTGTATTTATCTTCAAAATCCCAGAGTGAAGCGAGTAAGGTGAAAGGCTTTGGCTGTGCCGATTGGAGCGCCTGCTTGAGCGGCGCAGATGCGCCCCGCGCGTTGTTCCCGGTATCAAGATTGATGCGCAGCAGGCTCGCTATCGGTGTGTCATGGAGTCCCACGAGCGGGTCTTTTTCTTCTTTTGAAGTTATCCTATTGGTGAGAGCAATCAGAGCGGAGCCATCAAGACGAACTGATGACAGACCGACGATGGATTTGATGGGCTGACCTTGAAACGTCGTATCAATCTTGACCGAAGGCATGCCGCTCACCATTTCCGTACCCTCTACAGAGTTGACGAGAAATGTTTGCCGGTCAAAGTTCTTGACCGGGATTTTCCATACTTTTCCGTCGTTCTGGCCTGTGCCAAAATCCGTGACCAACAAATTGCCTTTGCCGTCAGTCGCTAAGCCACGCGGGCGCTTGGCTTTGTTGAAGAAACGAAAAGAGTAATACCCATCCAGCTTTGCGACTACCTGAGTCGAGAGGTCAGCCGCCGCCGGCGCCTGCGCGTTAAAGCGCAGTTCTTTTTCTCCTTCGGGCGTCGCCACTTTGAGCTTGCCGCTCGCCTTGTCGCCGCGAACTTTCAACTCCGTCAGGCATCCGGGACACTTCAAGGTCAACTCCTGCGCGGTTGTGGCATCATGTATCTTGACAGCCTCCGGCGCACACTGCCCGCCCCATGACTTCTTATTCAGGCAGATACTGGTGTCAACTATTTTCAACAGGTCGTTGTATGAGAGGTTCAGCGCGGCGGATTTGCTCTGAGCCGGACTGGGCGGAACTGTAAGAAGAAGTAGGACGGCGCAGATAAAGCGCACGAGTGATTTCATGGCGATGCTCCTGATGTATCGGAAACTAATTTGACATAGCGACAAGATTGACGCCCCTTGCCGTTTCAAAGACTTTCACCGGCGCGCATCAATGCTTGGAGGTCTACGGCATGCACAGGCCGACGCCGCAGGCGAACGGCTCCGCCAAGAGCGTTTTCAATGGCAGAGACAATGGCGGCGGCCACCGGCACAGTTCCGCCTTCGCCAGCGCCTTTGACGCCCAGCGGATTGAAGGGACTCGGCGTTTCCACATGATCCAGCATGAGCGTCGGAATCATCGCGGCGTTGGGCAACAGATAGGTCTTATACGAATCCGAGAGAGGTACTCCGGCTTCGTCATAGCAGAATTCTTCGAGGAGAGTTTCACTGATTCCTTGCGCGACTCCGCCGTAAATCTGGCCTTCGACGATGCGCGGGTTAATCATGATTCCGCAATCATGTACTAAGGCATGTCGCAGTACCTGGACGCTGCCGGTCTGCCGGTCCAGTTCAATCACCACTGCGTACGTCCCACTGGCATAAGGGGGTTGGTTGTTCTCAAAATAGCGAGTCTCCTCCAACCCGCTTGAGGCATCGCCAGCCGGAGCAGTTTGCGCGGAGTGGCCGTTCAGAGATTGCGCTATCTGGCCGAGCGTCATGTTCCGCTCAGGAGCGCGCGAGACGCGAATTACTCCGTTCGTTATCTCTAACGCATCGGGCGCGACCGCGAAGATTTCAGCCGCCGCCTGAATCGCTTTTTCGCGCACAGCCTGCGCAGCCATCGCCACCGCATTGCCCGCCATCACAGCGACACGTGCGTTGTACGTCCCTATGCTTTTTTCAATGTCCGAGGTATCACCGTTCTTGACGGAGACATCTGAAAAGCGAACCCCCAGATACTCTGCGCAGACCTGCGCCAGCGTTGTTTGATGGCCTTGACCTTGAGCCGAGACGCCGGAATAGACGAACACACGACCGTCAGGTTCGACGCGCACGCGTGCGCCTTCAAACGGGCCGCGCCCGGTCTTCGTCGTATAGCAGGCGACGCCGATGCCCGTCAGTCGCTGCGCGTGTCTGGCCTGAGCTTGCTCTTTTGGAAAATCGTTGTAGCCGATGAGTTCCAGCGTGCGCGCTAAGCACTCTTGATAGTTACCGCTGTCATAAATCACCTCGGTTTCATCCATATCAATCATCTGCGTGTGATAGGGAAACTCTTCCGGCTTGATTAAATTGCGGCGACGGATTTCAACCGGGTCGAGGTTCAGCTTTTGCGCTCCAAAGTCCAGCATGCGTTCGATGACGAAAGCCGCCTGCGGCTTGCCCGCTCCGCGATAAGGAGCGCCCGGAGTCTTGTTGGTGTAGACCATCGTGCATTCGACTTCGTAAGCGGGAACGCGATAGGGGCCGGGGATGCTGACGGAGGTCACGTGCGGCACGACCACTCCGATTGGACTGTATGCGCCCTGATCGTAAAGATAGTGGTCGCGCAGCGCCAAGATCGTCCCGTCCTCAGCCAGCCCAAGCGTCACCTCATGCACCTGTTCGCGCGCGTGATAAGTCGCGGTAAAACTCTCTCGCCTGTCCTCGACCCATGACACGGGACGACCCAGTTGCATGGCGAGCAAAGGGACTAAAGTGTATTCGGGATAATAACGATTTTTTGGGCCGAAGCCGCCTCCTATGTCAGGCGCAATCAGATGCACATCTTCGAGCGGCAGATTAAGCTGCCCGGCCATCACGCGCCGCGTCATGTGCGGCGATTGAGAGGTGAGCCAGACGGTCAATTTCCCAGCCTCGTAAGAAGCTGTGATGGCGCGCGTTTCCATCGGCTGCGCGCTGACGCGTCCAATCGTAAGTCGTTCCTTGATGACCGTATGAGATTCTTTGAGCGCCTGCTCGACATTGCCGACCTCCTGCCCAAAGCGTCCGGCGATGTTGTCCGGCAAGTCATCATGCACGCGATTGCCCGCGTCGCGCAGTGCGCTTTCCAGATCAATCGCCGCCGTCAGCACCTCATATTCCGCTTCGATTAAATCCAGCGCATCTTCAGCCAGGTATCTATTCTCTGCGACCACGATTGCCAGCGGCTCGCCCGCGTAGCGCACCACGTCGCGCACCAACGGATAAGGCTGACGCGAGTTTAAGGACGGATGAGGTTGAACTTGAGGAAGCTGCTTGGCGATGTCCGCGATGTCCGCGAAGGTCAGAAGGGCAAGCACGCCGGGGGCGCGACGCGCGGCGTCTGCGTCAAGCCGCACGATACGCGCGCGTGCATGCTTAGTGCGCAGCACCGCCGCGTGAGCCAAACCCGGCAAACGTATGTCCGCAGTGTAAACTCCCCTGCCCTGAAGCAGGCGGTTATCTTCCGAGCGGTCAATGGCTGCTCCGATGCATCCGGCACACGCAGGCTGTGACGGCTCTTGCTTGAGCGGCTCCTCGCGCGAGGCTTCAAGGACGGCCTGCACGATGCCTTTATAGCCAGTACAGCGGCAGAGATTACCGCTCAAAGCCTTTCTGACTTCCTGCTCTGTCGTATTGTCAGCGCGTGCGAGAAAGGCTGTCGCCGAGATCAAAAAGCCGGGGGTACAAAAGCCGCACTGCAAGCCGTTTTGATTTTGAAAAGCTGCCTGTAATCTTGAGAGATGGTTGCCGTCTGCCAAACCCTCGACGGTCGTCACCGCGCGCCCGTTCGCCTGCACGGCTAAGGCTAGGCAGGAGCGCACAGCTTCGCCGTCAAGCAGCACCGTGCATGCGCCGCAAAACCCATGCTCGCATCCAAGATGCGTGCCCGTCAGGTCCAACTTGTCGCGCAGCAGGTCGGCCAACGTCAGGCGCGTGTAAATGTCCGCCTGTTTTTCCTGCCCGTTGACCGTCAACTGTATCCGCCGTCTATCCATGACGATCCTCCCGCGTTAGTCCCGCACGCTGAGCCGCACGCAGCAGCGCGCGACCGGCCAGAGTTCCAGCCACGTGTCGCCTGTATTCTGATGTGGCCTGAGCATCGCTGCGCGCCTTCGTCTCCGTGCGCACGCGCGCGACCGCTTCATCCAGCAGGGAGGCAGACCAGGCATTGCCGTTTAAGAAACTCTCTGCGGCTTCGCAACGCGCCGGAGGATAACCCGTGCCAAAGACTGTGATGCGTGCGCGTGCGCAAGCCCCTTCAGCCGGAGTGAGCAGTACAACGACGCCCACCAAGGCGAAATCCTGCGGCCTGCGCGCCACTTGCTCAAGCGCCCACCCGTCGCCGTAATTCCAAGCGGGAAACGACACATGCGTCAGCATCTCTTCAGGCTCAAGAACGGTGGTCAACGCCGCTTTGAAAAATTTTCGGGAAGACACCACGCGCTGTCCGCCATTGCGCTCAAGCGTGAGTCTGGCTTCAAGCGTGAGGGACACGGCGGGCAGTTCGGCTGCCGGGTCTGCGTTTGCGAGACTGCCGCAGACTGTGCCGCGATTACGCGTCTGAAAGTGACCGATCCACGGCAAGGCTTCGGCCAGTAGCGGATTGATTTCCGCTAAGCCCGGAAATTTTTCCAGCTCGCTTTGCCGGATGGTCGCGCCGACCTTCAGACCTTCCGCATCTTGCTCTAAGAGATGAAGCTCCGCGACCCGATTAATGTCGAGCAACGCAGGTGGCCTGATGAGCCTGTAATTGAGAAGCTGTAACAAGCTCTGTCCGCCAGCCAGAATTTTTATGTCGCGCCCGTGCTCAGCCAACAACTGTAGAGCATCTGCGAGCACGGTTGGGTCGTAATAATCGAATGGCGGAGGCTTCATGTAGAACTCTTTCACTTCACCGCGAGATGACAGGCAGGCCCCAGAGAGAAATTTCAAAGCCGGACATTCGGCCCATCCAAAGCTCCCTGCGCCTCTTCCCCTCTGTGTGCAATCTCTCCTGACTTGTGTTATCTGCCGTCAGTTGCGGTCGCCGTAGCCGTGCTTTTGCTTGCACAAGCGGCAGTCGGTCGGCGGTTCGGTGTTATCTACGACGTGAGACACGGGCTTCAGTGTGCGCAAGTAGGCATAGAGGGAGGTCATGTCCTCATCCGTCATGTTGCGCAGGTAGACCCAAGGCATCACGGGGTCGAGCCGACGCGCCTTGACGTGGCCTGTCCGCATGACCTGAAGAAAGAGCGCTTCATCGTAATAAGAGATGCCGGAAGCGTCAGGGGTAATGTTGGCGACGGCTACCGTCTTGTCTCCCTGACCGAAAACATTGCCCCCCGCAAACTCCATCCCCGGAATCGTCGGAGTCATTCTGCCTCTGGGCGTATGGCAACCGGCGCAATCGCTGACCTGCGCCAGATACTCGCCGCGTTTGACGGGAGTCGAGACATCCGGTTGCGGCACGGGCGTCGTGAGCGGCTCCGGAAAGACATTGCCCAGCAGCCAGAAAGCAAAGGGCGCTTTTGTTTTCGGCAGATCGGTGCGGACTGGCTCTATCGAACGCACATAAGCAATCACCGAAGCCAAATCCTCATCCGACAAATGACTGAATGACTTGTATGGCATCAACGGAAAGAGCGCGCGCCCGTCATGGCCGACGCCTTCACGGATGGCGCGCGCCATCATGTCGTCAGTCCAGTTGCCCGCGCCTGTCTCTTTATCAGGCGTGATGTTAGGCGTGACCAGCCACGGGAAGCCTTCTTCCTTCCAGATGCGCCCGCCTCCCTTGGTGCCTGCCAGGGCGGGTGCGCCGGGAGTCGCATGATCCGGCTCGGAATGGCACTGGAAGCAATGCAGCGGGCCTTCGGTTAGATACTGTCCGCGCGCCAGCCGCGCCTCTGTCGCTTCAAACTTTCGATCAACCAAAGCTCTTGATTTGGGACCGAAGAAGGGACGCCAACCGATAGTCACCGTAATCAAAATCAGGATGATGACGAACACTCCTGAGATGCCGTAAATCGCGATCTTCAGCAGCCGCCTGCTCCAACGCCGGAGGCGGCTTGCGCTTTTGTTATCTTGTGCTTTGCCCATCACCTCACCTCACTCAGAATTGATGCTGGCGCGAAGACCTCGCGGCTAAACGGGGACACATTCAATCAAACTATCCAACCCGCGAGTTTGGATGACGCGCTGCAATTCAAAACCGGCGTCTTGCAAGAGGGCGCGAAACTCCGGCTCCGTGCGCTCACGCCCGCCCGTCATAACCAGCATTTGCAGGTCTGTCATGACGATTGGATAAGTCATAGGCGATTGATTGAGGCGTCCCGGTAAGACGATCTCTATTAACAACAGCTTGCTTTGCTCACCCATCGCGGCGCGGCAGTTACGGAGAATGCTTCGGCAGTTTTCGTCGTCCCAATTATGCAGAACGTGAGAGAGCAGGTAGGCGTCTCCGCCCGCCGGAACTGAGGTCAGGAAATCGCCCGCGACTACTTCGCATCGTTTGGCAAGTGCGGCGATTGGCTCTTTGGCGAATTGTTCTGTGGCCTCTTCAACCACCGCGGGCTGGTCGAAGAGAACACCGCGCAGCGATGGATGAGCGCGCAGCAGTGTCAAGAGCAGCGTTCCGCTCCCGCCGCCGACATCAATCACCTTGTCGAAAGTCGAAAGGTCGTAGAGCTTTACCACAGCTTCGGCTATCTGCGCAGACAGACCTGACATCGCCGCATGAAACTTTGCCGCCGCCTCCGGATGCTCTCTGAGATACTGGTAACGATCCATGTCGTAGAGGTGATTGAAAGCCGTTTCGCCCGTCTTTACAGTGTGCAGCAGATGACCCCAAACAAAATAAGACTCGTCACTGCACAGAGCCATCGCGCTCATTGAGCCGGGAACGCCCGTGCAGAGGCATTGCCCGACCGCTGACAACTCAAAGCCTGTGGCGTCGTTCTCCTGAAAAACCCCGGCCGCGACCAGACCACGCATCACCCTGTAAAGCGAGTTTTTATCCGTCTCTGTCAGGCGCGCTAATTCATCAATACTTTGCGGGCCGTCTTTAAGCAGGTCTGCGAGGCCGAGCTTTGCTGCGACATAGATAAGCTGCGCGACCGCATAGCCGGTCATCAGGCGTGCCAGAGCCATCTGCGGCGGCACAGACGGCATCTGCTGCGCCTGTTTGGAATCAAAAGACGTGTCTGCTCTCGTTGGACTACTCATAATAAATGTTTGTCTTAGACCGCTACGGCTTCGATAATGCGTTCGGGAACGGCTGTCGAAATGATGCGCTTCACCTCAAAACCCGCCGCTGAGAGAAGCGTTCGGAACTGCTCCTCTGTACGCTCACGCCCGCCCGTGACGACGAGCATTTGCAGGTCGAGCAGCTTGCTGAAATCTGGCCCGGAAGAATGCGGAATCACACACTCGATCAGCAGGAGCTTGCCGTTTTGCCTCATCGCGCGGCGACAGTTGCGCAAGATAAGCAAGCTGTTTTCATCATCCCAATCGTGCAGCACGGAAGAGAGTAGATAGGTGTCGCCGCCCTCCGGCACGCGCTCGAAAAAGTCTCCGCCCACGACTTGGCAACGCTCTGCGAGGCTCATGGCTTCGAGCCGCCGGTTAGCGCCCTCGACCACCGCAGGTGCATCGAAGACAATGGCATGCATCTCCGGATAGACGCGCAGAATGGCTCCGAGCAGTGTGCCCTGCCCGCCGCCTATATCAACCACTTTGCCCGCTCCTGAAAAGTCGTAAGCGGACACCACCGCTTGAGAAACCTGTGTTGCCAGCCCGCTCATCGCGTCGTTGAAGATTTGGCCGACCTCCGGTTTTTGCCCCAGATAGTCGAAGAGGTTCATGCCAAGGACGCGGCGCGTCGTGGGCTGCCCTGTTTCGACCGCGTGCAACGCGTCTCCCCATGCCTTAAAGGACACCTCGCCGTTCCAGATTGCCAGCGAGCGGAGCGACATCGGCACGCTTGTTTGGAGAAGACTGCCGAGCGGCGTCAAGCCAAAGCATTGCGGCTCGCTCTCCTCAAACAGGCCATAGCTAGCAAGCGTCCGCATCACTCTGTACAGCGCGCCCGCATCAACTCCGGCTCTTTCAGCTAAATGCTCACAACTCTGCGGGCCATCTTTAAGCAGGTCTGCCACGCCAATCCTGGCGGCGACGTAGATTGATTGTGACACCCAGAAGCCACACAGCATTTCACGCAACATCATTGCCGAAGATAACTGCTCTGTGTCTTTGCGAATCTGTGGAGTTGCCATTGCCAGCCCTTTCGGTTAAATGGGCTACTGGTCACGCCGTCATACTGTTTGAAGAAAGGTGATAGGCGCCGGAGGAGGAGCAGCATGTGACGAATGAGGCTCACGCCCTCTGCTCATTTCCCGCTTGCCTCTATAGCTCTTGCAGCAATTCGATTTTTAATGAATGAATGTCAGACTCTCCGACATTTTCCGACTCGTGCGTCTCGGCGTCGTCCCAGATTACCGTTCCGGAGACGGCGTCAGTTTCGCGTACTTTGCCATCCGGATAAGTATGCTTTAAGCGCCCGTTGTTGATGACGTAAATGACCGACGGCCCGTTGGAGTGCATGGCAATCTTTTCGCCCGGTCTGATGGTCACGTCAAAGACACGCACATGCCTGTTTTCCAACAGCAGCCGAAAGTTTTGAGGTGCAATTTTCAGAGGATCAAGTGTAGCTACACTCTCCTCCGTAGCAGTAGTGTTCATTGGGTTGTGTCCTGTTTTAGTGCCAGAGGCGATTTGCAAGGCATAACTTACTTAAAAATCAGCATGGCGTCTTCTTCCGAATTGCTCACTTCTTCCGAATTGCTCAGTTCACCCACGGCGAACGAAACGCCGAAGCCTGCTGACGCCTGCTCCCGTCAAGTACATGTGATGATTTGGAGTGATTATAGCGGCTTGCGATTGAGGGTAGCCACAGGTCAGAACCGCCTGCGGTAGCGGGCGGGTAGAGCAAGGATGAAGGCGGAAGGAGATGCTATTGAAGATGTACAACTC
>JACMLC010000061.1 GCA_014379795.1 Pyrinomonadaceae bacterium | reverse complement strand
GGATCAGATACGCGTCATCAGGCAGCCGCCGGGAACGATTGAGAAAAAGGTAATCCTTGTTGACTTGGACGCGGTCAATAAACGTCTGCAAGAGGACATCGTGCTCGTGGCAGGCGATATTGTCGAAGTGCCTGTGTCGGGCGGGAAACAGTTCTTGAGATCGCTGCTCGGCTCGGTCGTCCCGGCGGTCGCACAACTTCCGATGCGCGCCATTCCGTACTAATGAAAAATTAAAAATGTAAAATGCAAAATTAAGAATGTGCTTTCATTTTGCATTTTTAATTTTGCTTTTTGCATTCTGAAACAAGTGATGTGCTTATGAAAGAACCTTCCGAGTTAATCAAGCCTGAGCCGGTCGTGCAAGATTTAGAGAAGACGGTCGAGCCGCTTCATCATCATCCCCATTCGTACCGTTACGATGCCGTTGAGCCTGAAGCGGAAGAGGGCATCCACTGGCGCTTGCATGATTACTGGGGGTCTGCGCGCAAGCATCTGTGGCTGATTGCGGGAATCACCTTGCTGGTCACGACGCTGGCCGCCGTGTACACAGCGCGCCAGCCGGATATCTTTGAAGCGCAGACTAAAGTGCAGGTTGATGCGGAGAACACGAACCCCGCGCTCGGCGCTTTCAAAAGCAATAACATCATCGTCAACAGTCCTTATACAGACCCGATTTATTTCAACACGCAGATTCAGATTCTGACCAGCGCAGGACTCTTGAGCCGCGTCGTCAAGACGCTCGATCTGGAAAACAATCAAGCCTTTCTGCGCCCGCAGTCCGTGCAGAATCGCTCGACGTGGGAGAGCCTCAAGCGGATGGTCGGCTTCGGAAGCCGTGCGCAGGATGCGAATAAGAAAGATGCTTTTGAAAATGTGCTGCCGCTCGGGGGCAATCTTGCTCCGGCCACTTCGCGCGACGATCTGGTTGAGGTCAATCGTCTCGCGCCTTTTGTCGGCATGTTGCAGGGCGGCCTCGCCGTCAAGCAGGTGACTGACACACGCCTGATAGAGATTCGCTATCGCCATCCAGACCCGCAGGTCGCTTCCAAGATCGTCAACGCCGTCGCGGATGCGTTCGTGCTTTCCAACCTTGAGCGCAAGACTGAGACCAGCGCGACAGCGGGCGATTTTTTGCAGAGACGCATCGCCGAACTGCAAGTCGAAATTCGCAAGGGCGAAGAGCAGTTGCTCAACTACGCTAAAAATCATCAGATACTCTCGCTCGACGAGAGCCAGAACACGGTGGTCGAACGCCTCGCCGGTCTCAATCGCCAGTTGATGGATGCGGAGAAAGAGCGCACGGAGGCCGAAGCCAAGTACCGGCAATCGCTTGACCGGAACAGAGCGGAAGCGCAGGCGACAGATACCACTTCGCGGCAAACAGGCGAGACCGAAGACAAGATAGCCGAACTCAGGCAGAAGCGCGCGCAATTGCTGGTTTCTTACACGGAGAAATATCCCGAAGTGAAAGAGATTGACCAGCAAATCGCGGTGCTGGAAAAACAACTCAAGGATACGAATACTCGCGCGACCAATGTCGTGATGACGAATGCGGAAACGCGCTTTTTGGAGGCGAAAGCCAAAGAGGACAAGCTGCGCGCATCCTTTAATCAGCAGCGCGGCGAGACGCTCACGCAGAACGAAGCCGCCGTCAACTATAAGATTTATCAACAGGAGATACAGACCAACAAGGCTTTGCTCGACGGCCTCCTGCAACGTCTCAAAGAGACGGATGTCATGCTGGCCGGGACGCCCAATAATATACACGTCGTGGATTATGCGCCCGTCCCGAAAGGCGCGGTCGGCCCCAGAAGAATGCAGAGCATCGCGCTCGCCGTTCTGGTCTCGCTGGTCTTTGGCGTTGCGCTGGCGCGCTATCTGGATTACTTGGATGACTCCGTGAATTCTGCCGAAGATGTGGAGAAGCTTTTGCGGCTGCCCGCGCTCGCGGTCATCCCGGCCATCGGCAGCCTCTCGCGCCGTAGCCGCCTAGCGTCAAAAACAGCTTTGCAAAAACGCAACGGCAACGGCGCTTCGCCGCTCCTGATGGACCTTAACCCGCGCTCGCCGTTGGCTGAAGCCTACAGGCAACTGCGCACTTCCGTGCTGCTCTCATCTGCGGGCGGCGCGCCGAAAACTCTTCTCGTCACTTCCAGCCAGCCCGCAGAGGGCAAGACGACGACTGCCGTCAACACCGCGCTGAGCCTCGTCCAAACAGGCGCGAGCGTGCTGGTCGTAGACGCTGACATGCGTCGCCCACGCCTGCATGACCTGCTCGACGTGGACAACAGTCGCGGCCTGAGCACGATTCTGGCAAGCAAGCTGACAGAGGCCGAAATGCTCTCGATGATCGAGCAGAACGAGAAGAGCGGGCTGTACGTGCTGCCTTCCGGGCCGATTCCGCCCAACCCTGCCGAGCTGACAGGCTCTGAGCAGATGCGCCGTCTGGTCGCTGTGCTGGAAAGCAACTTTGATCATGTGGTGATTGATTCGCCGCCGATTGGTTCGTTCACGGATGGCGTATTGATAGGAACGATGGTGGACGGCGTGCTGCTGGTCGTGCATGGAGGCCGCGCGTCAAAAGGCGTCGTGCGCCGCTCGCGGCAGGTGCTTCAGGAAGTCGGCGCGAAAATCTTCGGCGTCGTCCTGAACAACGTCAATCTCTCGACGAAGGATTACTATTACAAGTACTACTACAACAACAACTATTACAAAACCGACTCCGACACGGACGAGCTGGCTTCCAGCGCCAATTAGTGAATAGTGAATGGTAAATAGTGAATAGCGAAAGGCAAATGCGTTTCGTCTTTCTATTTACTATTTACCATTCACTATTTACTATTCGCTATTCACCAAACCTTATGATTGATCTCAGGTGTCATCTGCTAAATGGAATTGTCTGCGGAGCGGGGGATTTCGCGGAGGCCGTTGAGATGTGCAGGCAGGCCGCGCGCGAGGGCGTACAGACCATCGTCCTGACCGAGCGTTGGGAGGCTGGAAGTAACGAGCCGCCGCAGCCCTTCAATGAGCGACAGCAAGCGCTTGAGCGTTTGCAGCATGAGACGAGCGGCGCGCTCGCATTGAAATCCGGTTATGTGTTGCGTTTTCACAACGGCCTTGCTGCCTTAGTTGAGCGGTACGGCGCATCAATCACGCTTGGCGGTGGGCGTTATGTGCTGGTCTCTCTGCCCGCGCTTTGCACGCCCGTCGAGACGGAAGAGGTCTGGGAACAGTTAATGCAGCGCGGCTTTTCCGTCATCGTCGCCGCGCCGGAAGGCAGCCCCGCCTTGAGGCGCAACCCGCAACGCCTGGAAAAATGGACGGACGGCGGCGCGAAATTACAGCTCAACGCCGCGAGCGTCACCGGCGCGCATGGGCGCGAGGCGCAGCGTTTCGCTCTGCACTGCGCCAAAGAATATCCGAATCGTGTCATGGTCGCTTCGAACATGCGTGTGGGCGAAGCCCGTCACACATCGCTCGCGCAGGCGCGCGAGATACTGGCGCGGCACTTTGGCAAGCGACGCGTGCAGGCTCTTTTTCAAGACACTCCAGCGGCGATTCTGGAAACTGCGCATGAGAAAGATGCTGCCGGAATTGAGTTGAACGGGCGCGACCAATCCGGCCTGCTGTCGCAACTCTTCAAGCTCGGCAAAGCAGCGACGGGCGCTTCATAAGACGAATCGGCTCAGGGCAGTATGAGGATCGTTTATTTGAATCCGTCGGGGCAAATGGGCGGAGCCGAAGTCGCGCTGCTCGATTTGCTGGCGAGCCTGCGCGCCGCGCGGCCTGAGTGGGACTTGCATTTGATTGCCGGAGCCGAAGGCGCGCTCATCCCGCGCGCCGAATCGCTTGGCGTGCATGCGATGGCTCTGCCTTTCCCGCACACGCTCGCGCGTCTCGGAGATGCTGGCGGAGGTGGGCCAGCCGGAGCGCAATTTACACGCGCAGCTCTTTTGAAAAAACTCTTTCAAGCAGGCTCGCCTGTCATCAGTTATGTCAGGGAATTGAAAAGCGCACTCCGGCAAATCCAGCCCGACGCGATTCATACCAACGGTTTTAAGATGCACGTCCTCGGCGCGCGCGCGCGTCCGCACAAGAGCATCCCTGTCATCTGGCACGTGCGTGATTATGTGGGAGCGCGCCCCTTGATGGCACGCCTGCTGCGCTGGCACGCACGCGCCTGCGCCGCCGTCGTCACTAATTCGCAGAGCGTCGCGGATGATGTGCGCGCAGTGTGCGGCGACAAGTTGAAAATTTATCCCGTCTACGACGCGATTGATTTAGAGCATTTCTCGACGGCAGGAGAGAAGCTCGATCTGGATTCGATAGCCGGTTTGCCTGCGCCTGCGCCGGGAACTTTGAGAGTCGGTTTGCTGGCGACGAT
>JACMLC010000060.1 GCA_014379795.1 Pyrinomonadaceae bacterium | reverse complement strand
TTGGAAAAGATAGAACCGGCGTAAGCGTCTATTCTCTCTGGGCCATAATGCCGCCGCGCCGCGCCGCGCTCGACGATGGAGCTTTGTTGAAAAAGCTGCATGTAAGGCGTGATGGTCGTGCCGAGCAAGCCCACCAGCAAAAAAATGTATGCGGAATCAAAGCGAAGGGTTGGAATAAAAGCTCCGCGCGCAACTTCCGCCCACTGCGGGCGCGCCATGATCGCCGCCACCGGATAAGCAAAAAAGACCAGCGTCATTAAGAGAAAGATTTTCTCCACCCAACCGTAAGAGCCGTAGATGACTAAGTACCAGAGCAACACTGCCGCCAGAGGGACAGCTATATATTTGCTCACGCCCAACAGCTCTGCGGCGGCGGCGATGCCTACGAACTCGCTGACGACCAGACCGCCGTTGGCAATCAAAATCACTCCGACGGCAAAGAGCGCCCATGCGATACCGAACCGCTCGCGTATCAAGTCCAGCAGGCCGCGCCCGGTCGCCGCGCCCAGTCGCGCGCACATCTCCTGCACGACGGCCAGAGAGATGGTGATTATCAGCATCACCCAGATCAGGCTGTAGCCGTATTTCGCTCCCGCAGAGCTGTAGGTAGCAATCCCGCCCGCATCGTTTCCCGCAGAGGTAGCGATCAAACCCGGCCCTAAGATAAACAGCCATCTCAGCATGCCTGTGGGTCTGCGCTTTAATCCGCGCAGGCGCACGCTGCGCCCGCGTATGTTGATGCGCAAGCCTGCATTTAGCGGGCGCGGGTGAAGGGGCAGCGCAGTCGCCTCGACTGTTTCCAATGGTTCCAAGCCCTGCGGGGCGGGCGGTTGCAGCGGCTCGCGGCTCATGAAAATATCCTCGGAGCCTGCGCGCTCCAACTGCGCGGAGCGACCTGTGCGACAGCGGCATCAACCGTGACTACGCCCAGCAGTTGGCCTTCTCTGCCGGTGACGGGCATGCCCGCGAGGTGGCTGTTAAGCACTCTGTAAGAAGCCTCTCTTGCAGGGTCAGCCGGATTGAGCGTCGTCACATACGGATCCATCACCTCTTCTAATTTTTTATCGTCATCGGCGGTAATCAGAGTCCGCAGAGAGATAAGGCCGCGCAGGCGTTGCGATTTTTCGTCGTCTACAATGTAAATGAGAAAGACGAATTCCGGGTCTTTCAGCCGCTCGCGCAAATGCTCGCGCGCTTCTGCCACCGTCAGATCGCGCCGTGCATAGACCACATCGTTGGTCATAATTCCGCCGACCGAATCTTCCGGGTATCGCAAAAGCTGTAGAATGCGCTCGCCCTGCTTTTTCGGTAGCTGTTCGAGATAATGCTGCATGGTTTCGGTTTGCAGCCGCGCGACAAGGTCTGCTGCGATGTCCGGAGCCATGATGGCGAGCAGTCGAAGAGCTTGCTCTTCATCAAGCTCTTCAAAAACCTGTAACTGCCGCTCAGGAGACATCGCTTCCAGCGTGTCAACGGCTTTCGGGTCTGGAAGCAAGGTAATCAGTTCCGCCGCGTGCAGGTAAGGCAAAGGGTCGCAGAGCCGCGCGATCTCTCCCGGCGGCAGGCGCGTGATTCGCAGGTGATAGCCCGCGCCATTTTTGACCGCGCGCGGGTCGCCTCTTAAAAACTCTACATACTTCCAATCGTAAAGCGCGCTGCGGCGAACTTGCCCGTAGAGGCCGCGACTCAAGCGGCGCAGGATCGCACGCATGCTCGTGTCCGCTGCACGCAGGACAAGCTTGCCTTCTTCTTCTTCGAGCTGAAGGTCGTTAGCGCGGGTCGCGCGGCGGTTCTGCAAATCGAGAATCAGCGCGTCAAGAATATCGCGCCCGAGCGAGACCTCTCGCTTGAGCGAAGAGGTGGTCGCGGCGCGTCCTTCTTCAAGATTGAAAACTTTAATTTGGCGCGCAGGCCAGTCAATTGACTGCACTCTGTCCCACGCGAGGACAGTGCGCTGTCTCTCAGCGTTATGAAAAATGAGTTTCGTGACAGGCGGGTACTCGTCTTCAAGCAAAGCGACCGCCAAATCAACCAGCTTCGTCTTTCGCCCGCCCTCATCAACCAGATGAAAGCGGCGAAGTTTCGAGAGCATGACCATTTATCCAAAGCCCTTGAAATTAATCTGATAGTTGAAATTACAAATGGATAGTACCGATAAAAACGGATGCGCGCAAAAACGCTTCAGAGCATGGAGATGATGATTGTGATTTTGAGGCTTTAGATGAAAGAAACGATTTATGCGAATCAAGAGTAGAGGCGCACTTTGCGTTCTTTGCGAAAAACCTTTGTGTCCTTTGCGTTAAAAAAGCCCTTAAACGCAAAGACCGCAAAGAGTGAAGACGCTAAGAGCGCAAAGAGTTGAGCCTGTTCACGCAGTTTGGTTTTACTCTTGATTCGCATGATTTATATCTATGGGGCATAAGCTTTGCCGTAAAGCTCCTGATACATCCAGCCGAGCACGCGAATCTCCGCCGTGCAAAGAGCTTCGAGCCAGCAGCAGGTCAGGTAAACCCTGCGCTCGCTCATCGTGGGAAGTTTCTGCGCTTCTTCGATTGGAGATGCTTCGGTGGCGGCGTCAAGCTTATAAGCCGTCGCGATTTCTTCGTTCGTCTTCGCCGCATCATCCAGCACGTTGAGAAGCTGGCTCAGCCAGCCGTGCAATTCCCTTTCGCCGGGATTTTCCGCGAGCGCCTGAAGAATGCCGATGGCGAGCCGGTCTTCCGCGTGATTGAACTGGTAGACCTCTTCGCCCGCACGAACGGTCTCTTCCTGCTTCCACTGAAAAATCTGTTCGACGCTCCGATGCCTGATGACGGCCACGCGCGGATCGTAATTGAGAAACCATTCAATCACCTCCGCCACAGACCCCGTCAACAGCTCGCCCTGCGCGTCCAACTGAAGCGGCGGCGGCCCCTGTGTGTTTTCCGAATCAGACATAACGAAAAGCAAGGATGAAGGCGGAAGGCGGAAGGATGAAGG
>JACMLC010000617.1 GCA_014379795.1 Pyrinomonadaceae bacterium | reverse complement strand
CCACAATGAAATTTAAAGCATTACAGAGCGCGACGCTCTCGCTCCTGTTCGTCCTGACTTTTCTCTTCACCGCCCAACACACTCAAGCAAGCAGCGCAGCCGCGCGCGACCACCTGACGCCGCAGGAAGCAGACCTCGTGCGCGATGCGCAGGAGTTGGACAAACGCACAGCGGTCTTTATCAAGGCCGCAGAGAGACGCCTGCTGTTGATCGGCGACCCGAACGCGGGCAAGCAAATGCAAAAGGATGTGGAGAAGTGGGGTGAGCCAAAGGGTACGCGCGCAGATTTTTTGTATGACATCTATAAAATTCTGGACGAAGCGATTACCAATATCGAAGACGTGGGCGCGCGTGACGAGCGGAATCCCCTGATTCCCAAGTCCGTGCGAAAACTGGCCGAAGCCTCAACACGCATGCTTCAGCAACTAGCACCGTTGCGCGATAAAGTGACAGGGGACAGAGAGCGCAACTCGCTTGAGCGTGCGATAGAGAACGCTGAAGACATCGTTGCCGCAGCCAACAAGCTTCCCGCCGAAAAAAGCAAAAAGAAAAGCGGAGAGAAACAATAAGCTGCCTCATCACAAAAGAGCGAACCGCGCACGCCGCAATTTCGTTTCATCGTGCGTGGACGTAATTTTTTATAGCTTGCAATTTAAAAATCCGGGAGAGTTTTAATGGACAATAGATATTATCCGGGCGTTGAGGTGGACACCACGCAACTGATGACCCAGCTACGCAATTTATTCGACTCGGAATATCAAGTGCAAACCATGCAGGTGGCATCCACCTATGCTATGCAGGCGCGCAAGTCAAGCACCCTGCGAGACCTCGCCGGACTTTCTTCCGCGCTGACGATCAAGATTACTCCTGAGCATGGAGGAACACGCGCGGAAATCGGAATGCAGAAGTGGCTCGACAAGGCTGCGGTCGCGGTGGTCAGCATGGTTGTCTTTCCGCCACTCATCGCGCTGGCCGCGCTCGGAGCTTACTGGCAGTACAAAGTGACCGAAGACGCCTGGAGAATTATCGAAGACCACATCGCGCAGAAAGCCGGTGGATACGTGCCGCCCCTGCCGGGACGCTGCGGCACCTGCGGCGCAGCCAACAGCGCAGGCTCCGGTTTCTGTTCAGCGTGCGGCGCAAACATGCGCGTCGGCCTCGCTTGCGATTCATGCGGCGCAGAGCAGAAAGACCCCACCGCGCGCTTCTGCAATCGCTGCGGCAAGCCGCTTAACACAGGAACTTAAAACGAGGGTGTAGGGGGAAGGGTGTAGGGTGTAGTTAAGAGAAATGCTTTTCACTACACCCTACACCCTATCCCCTACACCCTTTCTTATTTCAGTCGTGCCTCAAAGCCCTGACGGGATCAATCCGCGCGGCGCGGGCTGCCGGGTAGAGGGCGGCGAGAATCGAGACGAGCACGGCAAAAACTATCGCGCCAAGCCAGAGGTAAGGCGGCAGCGCGAAGAAGTCTACGTAAGACGCGCCCTGCGGTTTGAGTACGAAACGGTATGCGAGACGGTTGGCGGCCTCGTCAATTCCCCACGCGACCAGACAGCCAAGCACGCCTCCGGCAAGGCCGATCACGGACGCTTCGATAAAGAAGATTAATTTTATCTCGCGGTCTTCGGCTCCGATGGCTTTCATAATTCCGATTTCGCGCGTGCGCTCCAAGATGGACATAATCATCGTATTGGCGATGCCGAACGAAGCGACGAGCAGTGAGATGCCTCCCAAGAGGCCGAGCGCAGAATTGATGATGAGAAAGACCACGCGCAACTGGTCAAGCTGGTCCATGATGGAAAAACTGCCAAAGCCAAGCTCCACGACACGCTTTCTGACTTCAACCATTGCGCCCGGGTCTGCCACGCGCACGACCGCAGACCCGTAACCGATGCTCTCATTTTCGCCGAGCGCGCCGCTGCCGCGCGCCAGCTCAAGCGCAATCCGGCTCAAGTTGTCTCTGTACTTCTCGCGCCACGCGCGTGCGTCCTGAAGAGAGACGTACATGCCCGCCGTCGGCATCAACCCGCGAAAGCGTCTGCGCCCGTTCTCGTCTTCGCTTTTCAACACGCCGACGATACGAAACGAGCGCGCGACCAGTGCATCGGCAGGCGTTGCTTCTCCCTGCGTTTCATCTTCGAGCGGGATGCCGAAAAAGTTTGGCGTCTCTTCTTCTTCCTCGTCCTTCCCTTTTTCCGGCGGAGCGAGCAGGTCAATCGTCTTGCCTAAAGCGTCAGCAGGATTCGCATAACCGAATTCGCGCGCGAACTCTTCGTCTATGACAGCCTCGCCCGCATCCGGCGCGCTGATCATTTGCCCTGCGGCAAACTCTTTGAATCGCGTCGCGGGATTTGGAACCAGCGCGCCCCCTATGTTCTGTATGTAAGCGCGCCCGTTTGAACGCGCGTACACGTTAAAAAAGATTGTCGGCTCGACCGAAACAACGCCGGGGATTTTAGCTATTTCATTTATAGCCGCATCATCCAGAATTTTTTCGGGCGGCTTATCT
>JACMLC010000616.1 GCA_014379795.1 Pyrinomonadaceae bacterium | reverse complement strand
CTGGAGATTCGCCCGACACCGCGCGTGGAGATGAATCTCTACCCGCTCGACACCTTTCCCTACGAGTTCGCCGGGCGCGAGATCACCGTCACGTTCGAGATGCCGGAGTTCACGGCCATCTGCCCCTTCTCCGATTTTCCCGACTTCGCTCAGATCCGGCTCGCCTACGTGCCCGACGAACGATGCGTCGAACTGAAAAGCCTCAAGCTCTACATCAACTCGTTTCGCGAAGTGAAAATCTTCCACGAGCATGTCATCAACGTCATCCTCGAAGACTTCGTCCGCGCCTGCGATCCCTTGAACGTCGAGATCGAAGGCGACTTTCACGTGCGCGGCAATATCAAGACGACGGTGAGCGCGAGATACGAAAGGCAGGAGTCAGAAGCCAGAAGTCAGAAGCCGGAATAAAAACAGCGGTTGCTTTTATTTTTTCTGGCTTCTGGCTCCTGACTTCTGGCTTCTTAGTGAGAGTATGGAAGTTATTCTCATCATCGTTGTCGTCGTCGGCATCGCGGCGGTCATTTTGTTTCTCGCGCTGGCAAAGCGCGCCGTGCGTTTGGCTATCCGGCTGTTTTTGGCTCTGGCTCTGGTTTTGATTGTGGCTGTGGCGGCGCTGGTGTGGTCTTGGTATGGGGGCAGCAAGAACAGCAATTCAGCTTCACCGCAAAATCGCCCGGCCAACACGCGGCGCGGAAATTCTAATCGCTAACGCGGGCGCCCAGAGAAAAGCATGGGGGAAACAGACACAGACGCTGCCGACCAATATGATGCTGCGATTAGCGCGGAAAAGCTGGATGAGGGAAAGCGCGGTCTGTGGCAACGCTATAGGGGTCTGCCGCGCAATGTCTTTGCCATCAGCCTCGTCAGCTTATTGAACGACGCTTCGAGCGAGATTATTTATCCGCTCTTGCCGCTCTTTCTCGCCATCACGCTCAATGCTTCGCCCGCCATCATCGGCACTATCGAAGGCGCAGCCGAATCCGTCTCCAGCCTCTTAAAACTTTTTTCGGGATACTTCAGCGACCGGCGCGGCAAGCGTAAAGGCATGGTCGTCTTCGGCTATGCGCTGGCGAGTTTTGCGCGCCCGCTGCTGGCGTTCGCGACGACATGGTATCAAGTGCTGGCGATACGCTTGACGGACAGGGTCGGCAAAGGCATTCGCAGCGCGCCGCGCGACGCGATGATTGCGGATGCGGCGGCGGCTGAAGAGCGAGGGCTGGCTTTCGGTTTTCATCGCGCGATGGATCACGCAGGGGCTGTCATCGGCCCGCTGCTGAGTTTCGCGCTGCTCTATTTTATCGCGGCTAATTATAACCAACCGGTCGCGGGCGATTACGCGCTGGTCTTTCTCTTAGCTTCGATTCCCGCGCTGGCGGCGGTGCTGGTCGTCACTTTCGTGGTGCGCGAGTCTGGCACGCATCGCGCGGGCGCGGATGCTTTGCTTGAGAAGCCACGTTTGAGCCTGCGGGGTTTCGATGGAAATTTCAAACGCTTTCTACTTATCGTCGCGCTCTTTACGCTGTCGAACTCTTCGGACGCTTTTCTCCTGCTTCGCGCACGCGAAGCAGGAGTTTCAGTGGCGACGATTCCGCTGCTCTGGGCTGCGCTGCACGCGAGCAAGGTTATCAGCTCGCTTGTCGGCGGAGACCTTTCCGACCGCATCGGGCGCAAGACTTTGATTGCTTCCGGCTGGCTGCTCTACGCAGGCGTTTACCTGTGCTTCGCTTTTGTTTCGTCGGTCGGCATGGCGTGGGCGCTCTTTCTCATCTACGGCATTTATTTCGGGCTGGCCGAAGGCGCGGAGAAAGCTCTGGTCGCAGACCTCGTGCGCCCCTCTGAGCGCGGCACGGCTTACGGGTTGTATAATCTGGCCTTCGGCATTACTGTCTTTCCCGCTTCGCTCTTGATGGGCGCGCTCTGGAGCTGGCGCGGCGCGGCGACAGCCTTCATCGTCAGCGCGGGCATCGGCGCGGTGGCGGCTCTGCTGCTCTTGTCAACCATCAACACACGACCGCTAAACGATGATCGTCAGTTGGGCGTCGAAGGCTGATTGTTCACGGAGGCTTTTTAAATGGAAGTTGAAAGATTAACCTTATCCCCTGCAACGGGCGTCACTCCCGGCATCGGTTTTTATTTAAGCGGGCTGGATGAAGTGCGCGAGCAGTTGCGCGAAACCGTCGGAAGCATGTCGGATGAGCAGATCGCACGGCGCGCTGTCGAAGGCGCGCATCCGATTGGCGGGCTGGTTCTGCACATCGGCGAAGCCGAATGGTGGTGGATACAGTGTGTCGTGTCGGGTCGTCTTGAAATGACGGATGAAGATAAACGCATCGCGCATTGGGATGTGCTCGAAGACCCCGAAGGTTTTGGCGCGCTCCGGTATTCCGCCGCATATTGTCTGGATGCGATTGATGGCATTCGCCGGAGAACGCGCGACCTTTTAGCTTCGTTGACGGATGATGATCTTGAGCGCACGTACAGCTACAAGCGGCGTGATAAAAGAGTCGAAGTGAGCCTGCGCTGGGTGCTGCATCATTTGATGGATCACGAGGCGCAGCACAAGGGACAAATTTTAATGCTCAAGCGCATGCTCGGCTGAGAGTAAAAGTTTAGATTGATTTTTAAACAGGAAGATTAGCCACAGAGACACAGAGACACAGAGATATTAAAAAAATTTCAGAGATAGACATTGTTCGCATCCTGCCTTTCTTAATTTTATAGTTCTGCTCTGTGTCTCTGTATCTCTGTGGTTAATTCCATAATCCCCTACGCGAGAAACTGATGATTGAAACCAACTATCAACTGATTACGGATGCCGCGCACCTGCGCGCGGAAATGGCAGAGCTGTCAAAGCATCAGGTCATCGGGCTTGATACGGAAACCACTTCGCTCGATCCTTACGCGGGACGCCTG